>NZ_JAMPKJ010000104.1 GCF_039962115.1 Funiculus sociatus GB2-C1
AATGCGCCCTATGTGTCAATCACCATCGGGCTTTACTCCCTATTACATACAATAAAGTTATCTCTCTTTTTATTGTTCCGCTATGTATTTAGCATACTAAGTACTGAAGAGCCTAGCAGTCTTAAATAATTCGTGAAGGCGAGATGCCCAACTTCTCTAAGAAGTCGGGCATCTAAAGGGCTAGTGTTGTACAATTCTGGCTCGGATTGCTATAGCAGCCCTAAATGATTAGTGAAAGTGAAGAAACCCGGTAACTTTTAAGAAACCGGGACTGGTGGAGATGGTAATTTTCCGTGCCTGAAATAAAATTGCTATAACTCAGCATTTAGTCCCCAGTCCCCAATCCCCAGTCCCTAATCCCCAGTCCCTAGTGAACACCCGTATGGCAAGATTAAGAATGGAGTTTTTCAGCTGACGAAAGCTTCCGCCGTAACTGGTTGGCAGCACCCAGGGATTAATTTATGCTTCAAAAAAACCGTTCTATACTCAATTGGTGCAAGCGCTTGGCTCAAACTAGCGTCTTAGCGCTACTGCTGATTACTCTCTCAGTAGGACTTAGTGCTGCTTGGTGGGACACATCAGCCAAAAGTGTCCGCGATAGTGGGTTGCCATCTGGAAATGCGATCACAGACGGAAAAGCATTGCTACGGTATGCCCTACCCATTGAGAACCAAGAAATACGGAATATGCAAAGCAGTTTGGAAGATATCGCGAACCAACTGCGAGGTAAACGCTGGAGTCCCATCACTAGCGATATTACCAGGGCAGATCGGATTCTGAGCGATCGCGTCTCCGAATTACTCGCCAACATCCCAGAGTCGCAAAAACCCGAAGCCCTTGCCCTCATAGATAACATGAAGCAGCAAATCTCCCAGCTTCGAGAGGCGGTGGAAGCCAAAGATAAAGAACAAACCTGGACTGAGCGCGGTAAACTGCTCGACATGGTGGGACAGTTGGAAGAAATGATGGTGCAAAGCTTCCCCTACGAAGTGCCATCAGAGTACAGCAACCTGCCTCAACTCAAAGGTCGCGCCACCGTGGAAGTGACAACCAATCAAGGCACTATTACTTTAGTGGTTGACGGCTACAGTGCGCCCGTGACTGCTGGTAACTTTGTCGATTTAGTTCAGCGCGGCTTCTATGATGGTCTGGAGTTTGTTCGCGCCGAAGAGTCCTACGTGCTGCAAGTGGGAGATCCACCAGGGCCAGATCAAGGTTTCATTGACCCAAAAACTGGCAAGTACCGCAATATCCCCTTAGAAGTGCTAGCCAGAGGCGACCAAGAACCCGTCTATGGCATTACCTTAGAAGATGCTGGACGTTATCGCGATCAGCCAGTGCTTCCCTTCTCCGCCTACGGTGCGGTTGCGATGGCACGTCCTGAAGGGGAACCCGATGGTGGTTCTTCCCAGTTCTTCTTCTTCTTGTTTGAACCAGAACTGACCCCAGCAGGACGCAACCTCTTGGATGGGCGATATTCCGTCTTTGGCTATGTAACTGAAGGCAAAGAAGTCTTGCAAAAGCTGAAAGCAGGTGACAAGGTTGAATCTGCGAAGGTCGTCCAAGGGGCGAAAAATCTAGTTCAGCCACAAGTAGCATAAACATCTAGTTGATATGTAGAGTTATAAGTAGGGTGGGCAATGCCCACCCTACTTGCTAAGAACTTTATGCCAATTCTTGAAGTAATCTTTGTAGTCGCCGCGAGTGTAATGGCAATTATGTTGTTTCATAGTACCTCGCAGCAACAACAGCAACAAAGACAGCTAGAAAATGCTTTTTATCAATTACTAGAAGCTCAAAATAGCTGCATTTCTCTGATCCAATTGGCAGCAGCAGCTAGAGTAGATGCTCAAGTGGCTAAGCAATACCTGGATCGTCAGATACAGTTATTAGGTGCTATGCCAGAAGTTGATAATGATGGCGATACTTTTTACCGCTTCCCGAAACTGCGTTTGCCACCTTCAGATAATGAATGGACATGAGGAGAGATGAGGATGCGATCGCGCTTTTTCCCAATCCTCCTACTGTGTTTGACTTCTCACCCACTCGCGGAACAACCGAATCATTGCTGTTTCTCCCACAGTTTTTTGCTGTTCCAGAAACCGCACAATTTCGGATGGTGAGAGAAAAGGAAAAGTAGGAGATGTATTGCGCTCTAAATATTGTTTCTCTTCTAACTGATAGAATCTTAAGCGTCTTCCGTCATAACGCCAGACTTCCGGCACCCTAAAAGCATACAAGTCAAATTGATTAATAGAACTGCTAGTAATATCAATGTCAATGATTAAGTCAGGTGGTGGATATTGATTTAAGTCGATTTGCTCTATTTCTCGGACAATCGGCTCATTCTGGATGTAGTAGCACTGATTTGGTTCAAATCCCCTCTGCAAATCCTCACGCTTAGAAGTTCCCGAACCTAAGCTGCGAATATTAATATTTAATTCCTCTGTCAGAGTTTCCACAAAACGTCCTAAGAGTTTTTTGTAGCCTTCATGAGGAGCTAGTGGAGCCATAATTTCCAATAAGCCTCGGTCGTAAGTCAGGCGAATCCCCCGCTGTTCTTCTATATCTTTGAGCAAAGCTTGATAAGTCTGTCAGCTAATATTTCTTAACAGAAATCGTTGTGGATTTTGAATTAGCGTGGTTGTCATTTTGAGACTAAACCTAGAACGTTGTTGGTAGTCATGATAGAAGTATGGGTATATTTTAGCGATCGCGCTTAGTATTTACTCAGGGTGCGATCGCTTGTTTGAACACACTCTCCTCTTTGCGGTTCGTCAAAACTCCATGAAAATTCAAGACATCGGGGAACAGGGTTTATTACAACGATTGCAACGCTTCTGTCCGGCGGAAGTCGTGGGAGATGATGCGGCTGTAATGAAAACTCAGCCGGGTAAAGAATTGGTAGTGACAACGGATATGCTGGTGGATGGAACCCATTTTAGCGATCGCACGACATCCCCAGAAGACGCTGGTTGGCGTGCTGCTGCTGCCAATTTATCCGATTTAGCCGCAATGGGCGCATCCCCACTGGGAATTACTGTAGGTTTAAGTCTTACAAGCGATACACTCGTCACCTGGGTGGAGCGACTTTACCAGGGAATAACCGAATGCTTGCAACATTACAATACATTTATTGTCGGCGGTGATATTTGCCGTTCGCCAGTCAATACAATAGCAATTACTGCCTTTGGTGAAGCTTCCCCAAATCGTATTATCCGGCGCTCATCTGCTCAAGTTGGAGATGCTATTGTCGTCACCGGAGTTCACGGAGCCTCAAGAGCGGGTTTAGAATTGTTACTGAACCTACAATCCGGTCAAAATCTCACCGAAGCCGGGAAAGTATCTTTAATCCAAGCGCACCAGCGCCCCAAACCCCGCCTAGATGTCTTACCTTTCCTGTGGGATTTGGATTCCCAATCCCCCATCCCCGTTGCTGGGATGGACAGCAGCGACGGTTTAGCAGATGCAATTGTGCAAATTTGCCGATGTAGTGGAGTGGGTGCAAAATGCGATCGCGCCTCGATTCCCATTCCAGCTGCCCTCAGCCAAATGGTTTCAACTGAGCAAGCGTTGGACTGGGCTTTATATGGCGGCGAAGACTTTGAACTTGTCTTATGCCTACCTTCAGAAAAAGCCCAAATATTAGTGGAACGATTGGGCGAGGGGGCAGCTGTTATCGGGATTACTACCGAAGCCAACGTCTTGTTAGTAGACTCCTCTGGTGTCTATCCCGACAAACAACTCACCCTCAACCAAGGATTTCAGCATTTTAGTTATTAATTTGGCGTCAGCAGTTAAAACTGACTGTCTGGGCTTTCGCATTGCAACTCGAATCCATCACTTTTAGCGACGGATTCGAGTTGCAATGCAAAAGCACCTACCGACTAACTAATTACTCTTAGCTTTTCCACTTCTTAGCCATCAGTTCAGCCAAGTCTACAACCCGCTGAGAGTAACCCCACTCGTTGTCGTACCATGCGACAACCTTAACCATGTCACCGTCCATAACCATCGTCAGACTGGCATCCACAATCGAAGAGGCATCGTGACCGCGATAATCAGAAGAGACAAGCTCCAGGTCGCTATACTCCAGAATGCCTTTCAAGGGACCTTCAGCTGCGTCCTTAAGAACTTGGTTAACTTCTTCGGCGAACGTTTTCTTCTCAACGTTGACCACCAAATCCACTACAGAAACATTAGGTGTCGGAACCCGCAGAGCTAGGCCATTCAGCTTGCCTTTGAGTTCTGGCAGCACCAGAGCTACTGCTTTAGCCGCACCTGTGGTGGTGGGGACAATGTTCATTGCTGCTGCTCTTGCCCGGCGCACGTCCCGGTGAGAAGCGTCTAGTAAACGCTGGTCGCCAGTATAGCTGTGGGTTGTGGTCATCAGCCCTTTGATAATGCCGAAGTTGTCATTAAGCACCTTGGCAAAGGGAGCCAGACAGTTAGTGGTACAACTGGCGTTGCTGATGACAACGTGCTTATCGTGATCGTAGTTTTGATCGTTGACACCCACCACGAAGGTGCCGTCATCGTTTTTACCGGGAGCGGTAATCAAAACTTTTTTTGCTCCAGCGGTTAAATGCTTGGATGCCCCTTCCTTGCTGGTAAAAACGCCTGTTGATTCGATAATCAGGTCAATTTCCCAATCTTTCCAGGGCAAGTTTTCGGGATTGCGATCCGATGTGCATTTTACCGTCTTGCCGTTGACGATGATGGAGTTGTCATCGTGACTGATGTCAGCCTTAAACGTTCCCAACATGGTGTCATATTTCAGCAAGTGGGAGTTAGTTTTTGGGTCGGAAGTGTCGTTGATGGCAACGACTTCCATATTGCTATTTTCCCGACCCAGCCAGCATCGCATGAAATTACGTCCGATGCGTCCAAAACCGTTGATCGCTACTCTAATCACTGCTACTTGCCCTCTGTCTTTTGACCTACAGTAATTTCCTGTTGATGACCCCAATCATATCGCAAAGGGCGCTCATACATAGCGCTAACTGCTGAACAATTCGATGTTTGGTCACGTAAGACTTCGCACAATTAAGTATGTTGGGGGATCGGCAGGTATTTGTTTCTACTCAAGTAGGTGAGTTTTGCTGGTCTGAAAAGCCAGTAGCGATCGCCCAAGTTCAACAGCCATCAGCAACTTGGCAGCATAGCGATCGCTCGTTTGTGAAGCTTCGAGTCTGCTTAGGAACTGGGGCATCCGTATCCAAATCATCCTGTACACCATCAGTTCAAGCAGTCTTTTACCCTGAATTTCTATCAAAATAATTGATTTCAGCTTTTATATATGACAATTGCTCATAATAAGCTTTTTCTAGAATATTTACTTCTATTGTCTCTCATTATTGACTATTATCTATCTTTTATAACAAATAGCACAAAAAACAAGAATATTCTGGCTGCATAAACTCTCACCGAAGCAATTTGGGATTTTAGATTGAGGAATTGGAGATTGTGTAGACTCCAAAATCAATCGGTTTCAATGTTGCGTAAGTTTAAGAACATTATTCGCCAATCAATTTGAGTAAAGTTTGTGGGTATCGATGTAAATTCGGACAGCTTCCGGGACTAAGTAACGAATCGAACGTCCTTGGCGGCAATACTGCCGAATCAAACTTGATGAAATGCCCACACTTGGCATGGCAAGCAACGAAGAGCGAATCGTCATACCTTGGAGAGCCAGCTGTTGAGCAACCTGGGTGTCATCTAGCTGGACATGAGTTGATGGACGCGGTGCCACCAACCATTCACAGTTTGTTACAAGTTCCTGACGGCGATACCAACGGGGTAAGGTTGTGAAGGCATCCATGCCAATAATCCAGTGCCAGCGGGTGTGGGGGTATAAAGACTGGAGGTAATTCAGGGAGTAGATGGCATAATCTATAGCCTGGAGATTTGCCTCTACGGGTGCTAGAGCAAAGCTGGGATGGTCAGCGATCGCTAGTTGCACCATTGAGGAACGATGCTCAAATTCCATCGCTTGTTTGTGGGGAGGAGAGAAACTTGGTACCCAGATCACCTTGTCCAAATCCGCTTGAATTAAGGCAGTTTCCGCCATCAACAGGTGTCCCCAGTGAATGGGATCAAAGGTGCCACCCAAAATTCCCCAGTTTTGCATAATACAACAGCCAACCCAGCTTGTCTCCCATCGTTTTTGTCCAACAGTGAAAACTCGGATGAATTGCAACCAACTATGGTGTTAGTCTTTTCAAGAAGTTTCCGGAGTGTAAGCAATTTTGACGAGTAAAGATAAAAACCATCTCATGATAGAAGCTACTGGGTCAGGAATAACCTAGCGTGTAGTTAATCTAACTAGGGTGCCTAGTGCTACGCTCTTGAAGTGCGGGTATTGCGTGAAACAAAAATACTCTTATTATCGAATTGCGCTCTGGGATTGTATTGTAAATCTCGGCAAGGTTGTATCGAGAAAAATCAATTCTTGATATGATAGCGCGTGTTATCGGTGCAGCCTGGATGTGGTGTGGTGTGTAAGGAGCTAAAATGCCGAATACAGTTGATTTTACCGGGAGGCCATTTCATTTCATCGGCATTGGTGGAATTGGAATGTCAGCTCTCGCCTACGTTGTAGCTAAACGTAAGTTGCCTGTATCTGGGTCGGATATTCATTCGAGCCATATTACCAAGCGTTTGCAGGCAGTCGGCGCTCACATTTTTGGTAGTCAAGATGCCTCAAACTTAGAATTTTTTCAACCGAGTAGAGACACTGAAGCGGAGAAAGCGGCAGTTATAGGCATAAGCGACGCAAAAGAATCTTCTGTGGAACCAGACAAGAACGGACTTGTCCGTTCTGGCGGTCGATGGTCATCTACGAATGGGAAAGTAATGTCGATGACCTTGCCGCAAGTGATTTGTTCCACAGCAATCAATCCGGCAAATGCTGAATATCGGGCAGCACTTGATTTAGGCTGTCCGATTTTTCATCGTTCGGATTTACTAGCAGCTTTGATTCAGGATTACCAGAGTATTGCGGTCGCTGGTACTCATGGCAAAACCACAACTAGCAGCATGATTGGGTATTTGCTGTTAAAAGCCGGGTTAGACCCGACAATTGTGGTAGGTGGAGAAGTAAATGCCTGGGAAGGCAATGCGCGTTTAGGAGAAGGGCCTTATCTGGTTGCAGAAGCAGATGAATCTGATGGTTCTTTATCTAGACTTTCAGCTGCCATTGGGGTAGTGACAAACATTGAACTGGATCATCCAGACCACTACGATAGCCTCGAAGAAGTGATTAACACCTTCGAGATATTCGCTTCTCGGTGTAAAAGTGTCATAGGTTGCATCGATTGCGCGGTAGTTAAAGATTCCTTGCAACCGGAAATTAGTTATAGCCTGCGGCGGGACTCTGGGGCTGATTACACCGTCGATGAGATTAATTATGGAGCTGACGGCACAGAGGCCAGAGTTTGGGAACAAGGAAAAATTTTAGGGAAACTTTCAGTGAAGTTGCTAGGGGCGCACAATCTGAGCAATGCTCTGGCGGCAGTAGCTGTAGGGCGCAAATTGGGTGTAGATTTTGGGGTAATTGCAGAAGCGATCGCATCCTTCGAGGGCGCACGCCGTCGATTTGAGCTGCGGGGCGAGAGCAATGGCATCTGCTTTGTGGATGACTATGCCCACCACCCCAGCGAAATCATCGCCACAGTAGGGGCAGCACGTTTGCAAGTCAAAGCACCGCGCAGGATTGTGGCAATATTCCAGCCACATCGCTACAGCCGGACTATCACTTTTTTGGCAGAATTTGCACAGTCGTTTAAGGATGCCGACATTGTTGTCCTCAGTGATATCTACAGCGCGGGAGAACCAAATTTGGGGCAGATTAGCGGTGAACAGGTCGCAGAATTAATTGCAACCCATCATCCCAATGTTTACTACCAACCGTCTCTGCCCGACATCAGTAGGTTGCTTACCCAAATCCTTCAACCAGGTGACTTAGCTCTGTTTTTGGGAGCTGGGAACCTGAATCAAATTATTCCAGAGGTCATGGCTTTCTATCAAAAAGAAGGAAGTAGTTAATAGTCATAAGTCATTGGTTACAGCTTTTCTAATAACCAATGACTTATAAATAATGGCCTTTCTTCCGTGGTGTCAGCTGTCTCGGCATTCTCATTAGCGAATTGATATGACTCTTTCCTATGATCCACCAAGCGTTTTGGACGCTTCTGTTAACCCCAGCAAAGAATCCCTGAAATCTTTACCCCTTTACTTACCAGGAACTGAGTGTTTATTGCGATCGCAAGCACCTCTCGACCGACTCACATCTTACAGAGTCGGAGGCCCCGCAGAGTGGTACGTGGCTCCCCGTCGCATCGAAGAACTGCAAGCCAGTTTTGAATGGGCTAATTTTGAGGAGTTACCAATCACTTTGTTGGGGGCTGGTTCAAATTTACTGGTAAGTGATAACGGGCTTCCCGGTTTAGTTATTTGTACTCGCCATCTCCGTCAAACTCACTTTGACCCCGAAACGGGTCTAGTGAGTGCAGGTGCAGGGGAACCGATAGCCCGCCTCGCATGGCAAGCAGCCGAACGCGGTTGGCAAGGGCTAGAATGGGCAGTCGGCATTCCTGGTACAGTCGGCGGCGCAGTGGTGATGAATGCGGGCGCTCACACTAGCTGTACTGCTGATATTTTGGCCAACACCCAAGTCTTCTCACCAGACGGGAAAATAGAAATTCTTACCCCTGAAAAACTCAAATTTGCTTATCGTACCTCAATACTGCAAGGAGGCAATCGCTTAGTCACCCAAGCAACCTTCAAGCTTCAGCCTGGAGCCGATCCTGCCTTCGTTATGGCAGCAACCAGCAAACATCTAGAACAACGGCGCACCAGTCAACCTTACAACTTGCCTTCCTGTGGTAGCGTTTTCCGCAATCCCAACCCCCACAAAGCAGCTTGGTTGATTGAACAAACTGGTCTGAAAGGATACCAAATTGGCGGCGCTCAAGTTTCTCAGCGCCATGCTAACTTTATCCTTAACTGCGGCGGTGCCAAAGCTAGTGATATCTTCCAACTCATCCGCTATATTCAGCAGCAAGTGGAACATCGGTGGTCACTGTCTTTAGAGCCGGAAGTGAAAATCTTAGGCGACTTTCAACCTGTGTAGAGATGTCGCACGGCCTCAAGAATACTAAGATCGAGATAGACTTGCAAGTCCAACTAATACAGCGTTAAATAGTCATGACACAAAAAGGATTCGGCTTCGGTTTAGGCAAAATGAAAGAACTAGCCGAAGCTTTCAAAAAAGCCCAGCAGGTTCAAGAAGGTGCTAAAAGGCTTCAGGAAGAACTGGAGCAAATGGAGATTGAGGGAACTAACGACAATAGCACCATCAAGGTTTACTTGAGCGGTAATCAAGAACCTCTGCGGGTAGAAATTTCAGCAGATGCCTACAATCTGGGGGCAGAAGCCCTTTCTGGACAGATGACGGCAGCAATGAAAGATGCCTACGAGAAGTCCACAGCAACCATGCGATCGCGCATGGAAGAACTCACCAGTGGACTCGATCTACCGATGTAGTTAGGGATTGGGGATTGGGGGATTGGGAAAGACGAAGAAGGCTTACCTAGTCCCTAAGTCCCTAGTTCCTAGTTCCTAGTCCCCAGTCCCCAGTCCCCAGTCCCCAGCCCCCAACCCCTATCTCGGCTTCTGGGTTGGAATCTGAAGCAGAGGTAACTCCAACATAGTTTTGTAGAGTCTATCTGCCAGGATTGTATTAGCTTCATCCGTCAGGTGAACGGCATCAGAGAAAGCCTGACGGGGAGACTTCTCGTAAAGTTTGTAGAAGTCCAACGTTTTCACATTTTGCCCATACATTCGCTCTAGCTGCTGATTGGCTGCGGCTAATTGTACATAACCGTCTTTGACTCGTTGAGTGTAGGTTGAACCTAGTTCGCCCAAAAGCTGTCGCTCTTTTTCCGACATACTGCTTGTTGAGCGCCCGGTAATTTCGGGTTGAGTAACCACAAGCAAAGGAATCTTTGCCGGTGCTGTCAAAATAGCCATCTGCTTCATGCGATCGCTATAGCGTTCAACCCGACGCTTTAACTCAGCTGGCGAAGCCGCCAAACGTTCTTCTAAAGGCAAACTTTCCTCACTCACCGCCATACTCAGCTGATCCACCGATGGCTGCGGTTTCAACACCCAATACTGCGTTGCTTTCACTAGATACGTTTGACTTAGCCAACGCTTAATATCCTGGCTCAGCACGAACCATAGATGCCCAGGCGCATTGTTGAGAAATTTGTCTAAATGAGGAATATCCGTTTCGGTTTCGGTGCTGGGCAACATTAAGTCTGCATACCCATCCAAAACTATGATCGCGTCCGGCTTATAAGGCAAAATTTGGAGCGCTAATTGAGCCAGTTGATTGCCAGAAGTATAGCCTGGTACTGCCGCATTGATGACGCGATATTTGCCTTCGCGAATCCGTAGCGGTAAGGAGAGGGCTTTTATTCGTTCTGGCTTGTAGTAAGGCAAAAAATCTGGGCGAAAGTTCTCCGGAGCTGCTTTTTGCTTGGCTACTCGTATATTGAGACTACCTTCAAGCTTGTTAGCGAAAGTTTCTTGGTTACTCAAATTCCTGTGACCAAAGGCGGTTGATCCGCCCAAAACGAAAACCCGAATTTCATCTTTAGGTTTTGCTAGGGGAACCGCTTCGTTGTCACGAAAACCCTGTTGGTTAATGCGCCAAAATTTGCTCTTCTGGTTAGGAGCCAGCTCATATCCTACAGATAAACGCCGATTAGCAATCAGATGCCCATAGTTGGGTAGACCGTCGAAGGGTTGCTGGTTTTGATCGAGGAACTTAAGACGGTAAGCTGTAACTTCTGGTGGTTCGCCTTCATAGGCTGCCAATTCGGGACTTTTGCCTGCGACACCCACAAAAACCCGTGCCAGCAATTCTAGAAAAATCAAGAATAGCGGCAGGGCTAGGAGTACGAGGAGAAGCTGAGGCGGCTGGCGGCGTTTTTGGTAAGATTTGTAGCTGTAGCCGGACTTTTTAAACATCAAGTAATGAACCTCAAATGAGCAACGAACAAGGGAAGTTAAAAGTTAAAAAGCCAAGGTAAATATTTATTCTTTTTTGCCTTTTGCCTTTTGCCTTTTGCCTTCGGCAAGCGATCGCGCTATGCTGCAATTTCGTTGCTAAACTTAACAGCGTGGTAGATGACAACCTATGATGAATTTGCTGTGCCAACAGACTTTTCCCTAAATGCTGGTGCGGTATTCAGGGAATCGTTACTGCATAAGAGTACAAAAGTAGATATCTTACCATATGCCCTACAAGTTATTATTCGTCTGCCTTGGTAATATTTGCCGTTCGCCTGCGGCAGAAAACATCATGAACCATTTGATTGAGCAAGAGGGTTTAAGCGATCGCATTAGCTGCGATTCTGCCGGTACTGGAGGTTATCACATTGGCAGTCCTCCAGACAGACGCATGGCAATAGCCGCTAAGGCGCGTGGAATTACGCTTCAGGGTCAAGCGCAGCAATTTCAAAAGTCAAACTTTGAGGAATTTGATTTAATTTTGGCAATGGATCGAGAAAACTACCAAGATATCCTCTCCCTTGATCCAGCTCTCAAGTATCAGGACAAAGTGCGGCTAATGTGTGACTTCTGCACCCACCATACCGCCAAGGAAGTTCCTGACCCCTACTATGGTGGCCCGGAAGGATTTAATAAAGTCATAGATTTACTGTTAGATGCCTGTGAGGGGCTGCTGCAACACATTAGAGCTAATGGCATTTAAACAATTAGCTATTAAATATTGACTATTCCACCAAATGATGCTCCATAGCGAAACGCACCAATTCGGATCGGTTGTTAGTTTCCGTTTTTCTCAGCAGACTACTGACGTGCTTTTCCACCGTCCGAGGACTGAGGTGCAGCTTGTTGCCGATGTCGCCATTAGATAAACCTTTGGTGAGTTGATCTAGAACTTCCTGTTCTCTCTGAGTGAGATTGAGTATCACGGAAGCAACAGGTGGAGAAAGTGGAGAAGCTTCGACTTCTTGTGTTGGTGCAGCTCCACCTTGGATGAACGATCGCCACTCGACTTGGATCATTTGCGATCGCTCCAACAAATTGCGAATCACCGCCCCCAACTCCTCCAGTTCAAACGGCTTGGGCAGATAGAGATCGCACCCCAACTTATACCCCTGAATCCGTTCTGAGGTACTGGCACGCTCTGTCAAAAAAATCACAGGTAGCAAGCGGAAGGTTGGACGCTGACGAAGCTGCCGCACCAGTTCGTAGCCGTCCATCCGAGGCATCATAATGTCTGTCACCAGCAAATGAGGATGATACTTCTCAACCAAGCCGAGTGCGGCTTGACCATCCTCGGCTGTAATGACCGAATAACCAGACAGCTCCAGATAATCGCTAATAGAAAGACGAATCCCTGGATCGTCATCGGCAACCAGGATGAGCAAAGGCATGGCAAACAGGAAACAGCGTACTTAACCCCTAGAATAAGTCAATTTTATTTATAAGATTAAAACATTATAAGTTTTAGGCAACTTTTCTACCCATTGAGGTAAAAGCTGAGGATGCGTGAACACCAACTCAAACAAAAACTCCAGCAGGGCGAAGTCGTCATAGGCCCATTTATCAACTGCGCCTATCCCGCATTTATTGAAATCTGCGGACACGCCGGATTTGATTTCGCTGTCATTGATATGGAACACGGTGCCTTAAACACGCTAGTTGCCGAAGACCTATGCCGTGCAGCAGACTGCGTGGGATTAGCACCTATTATACGCATCAGCAAGAATGACGCGCCACAAATCCAACGAGCGCTAGACATCGGCAGTGCAGGTGTCCAGGTGCCTCAGATTGAAACCCAAGCCGACGCAGCAGACGTTGTGCGTGGTGCCAAGTATAGCCCTCTTGGTTCTCGCGGTCTATCATTCTACACCAGGGCTGGCGTGTATGGGTCGGCAGGGACGCAAATTACCGATCGGCTAAACCAAGAGTCTTTAATTGTCGTTCACGTCGAAGGCAGGCGCGGCGTGGAAAACATCGAAGAGATTGTCAGTGTCCCCCACATCGATGTTATATTTCTCGGCCCTTATGACCTGTCGCAGTCGTTGGGAATTCCCGGACAGGTAAGCGACCCGCGGGTTATTGACTTGATGCAGAAATGCGTTGCCAGCATCCGCAACGCTGGGAAAGTTGCTGGCACCTTTGCCGATAATCCGGAAACCGCGAAGCAGTGGATTGATGCTGGGGTTCAGTATGTCGGGCTAGGTGTGGATGTAGGCATTTTTTTTAAAGCGTGTCAGGCGTTGGTTCATGCGGTGCGGTCTTAAAGCTTTTTACCAGGCGTAAAGATGCGATAACCGCAAGTTTTATATAGCAATCCTATTTGAGTTGTGAGCCAGCTCTTGAGATCCCCGACTTCTCCAAAAAGTCGGGGATCTCACCTTCACGAATCATTTAGGAGTGCTACACAAAATGGCAACCAGCTTCATCAAAAATTTATATGAGTTTTGTATCAAATATAATAGTTTTTTATTTTTCTGAATCTATGCTTGATATAGAGTCCTTATAAAGAGGCTGAATATATAGGGATCAATGCTTATTGGAGAAAAAGCTATGCAAACGCTATCTGAAGTCAAAAACTTGGCTTATGCCATGATGTTTACTTTGCACAAAGTCAAGTCAGTAAACATTGAGGAGTTTAAGCCATTCTTTACCAATCTTCCTGTTGACCCTTATATCAAAGGTAATTATCGCTTTAGACGATTGTCTCGCTTCAAAGTATTGGGGGATGAGTTAATCAAGCTGCCTCATGGCTACTTGTTCCAAAGCAAAAAACACAATCCATTATTAGGAGACATTAAAAGAGAGTTTGCCGAACTCGATGATGACATGATAAAACTTGAGGATTTTAAAAAGCTGGTGTTGGCTTTTATTGATTACTGTCAACTCGACAAACAAGCTGTTGAAATTGGAGTTCATCAAATCAGAACTACCTGTTCACAGGATAATTATGGAAACCCAGCGCCTGAAGGCATTCATAGAGATGGCACTGATTTTGTCGGAATATTTTCTGTGGATAGGAACAATATTCAAGGTGGGGAAACCGAACTGTATAAATCCAAAAAGGAGAGTCCAGTTTTTCATAAAATCCTCAATCCAGGGGACTTGCTATTAGTCAATGATGACGAGTTTTTTCACTACACTACTCCTATCCAACCGCTAGTTTCTGGTGAAGGTACGCGAGACGTGTTTGTTCTGACTTGTCCAAGTTTACTGAAAGATTAAAAATGGGAAGTTGTTAATTTCTGATTTTTACTGAAGGCAGAGTTTCGATTTTCTCAAACAATCGAAACTCTGCCTCGTTTTTTTTTTAGCAATGCTTTTGCATTTACAAGCTTGTAGGGAATTGTGACTGTAAGTAGGGCTTGCTGAATAAATAATGGAAGACCCAGAGAAGGCTTGATTAGTGATTCAAGCCGACAATAATATAAGTTTTTGTTTTTCCTCATTTATCGAGCCATAGCTTTTGATGATGGACAGA
>NZ_JAMPKJ010000105.1 GCF_039962115.1 Funiculus sociatus GB2-C1
CGTTTGGTAAGAAAAACTCTTTCGTTCTCTAAAAAACTCTCCAATCATATAGGAGCTATTTGGTATTTTATTCATGAATATAACGCCAGTTTATCTATAGAATGAAAAACTGGCGTTATCATTACTATGCAGGACTACCTATATAGCCAAACTTGGGTAAGTTTTTTAGATAATTCTTGGGGTATCGTTGAAGATTTAATAAGATTAAATCGCAATAAATTAGAGCATTATTTACGAGGGATGAGGGCTATGAAGCTGATTGTATCAACGTTTTAGCTTTCATGTCGCCCCCTCAGAGCCATTCCTTAACGATGGGGAACCAAATTTTCTCAATAGTCAGATTTGGTAAGGATAAAAATCTTTGGATTCTTTTTCTTCTACTCTCAAATTTAATCGCCAAAGGTAGAGCATTTGCTAACTTTTCTAAAGTAACTTCTTTTATTGACTGTAAGAGATTTAGCAAAATTTTTAGGAGCAGGTATTCTGCTAAACTCAATTGACTTTTTAAACGGTTTTGGTAAAATGTGGGTATCATTATCATTAGGTAGGTCTTATTGACAAAACTAGACCTATCTTTTTTTATCACAAAATGTTACCCGCCTTACATACAAAGCTTTTTAGCCTATTTCGTCGCCCCTTCAGGGTTCTAACATTTGGTAGGGCCTTTTTGATTGCCATGCCCCTAGATATATCACACCCAACTCTTGAATTGCTATAAAGCATCCTTATGGGAGACTAACTTGATTAAACTAAAGCTTTTAGAAGTGCCTGGAGTTTGAGTTGAATTTCTGCTAATTCTTTTTCAGGCTCGGAACCAGCAACAATACCCGCACCTGCGTATAGTCTGGCGCGACAATCATCTATTAATGCTGAACGAATTCCGACAATAAATTCGCTGTCACCTCTGCTATTTATCCAACCGAGGGGCGCGGCATATAATGATCTGTTGAAAGTTTCATAGTGGCGAATTTCTTCTTGGGCAATCTCTGTGGGCGCACCAGCAACTGCTGGGGTAGGATGCAGTTGGGCGACAATTTCTAAAGGATTAACGTCTGCTGGTAATTGTGCCTGGATTGGTGTCCATAAATGCTGGATATTTAGCAGTTGTAACAGCTTTGGTTGCGATAATATTTCAGGGTGTAAGCCAAGCTGGGATAAACGTTGGGTAATGAAATCAATCACAACCCGATGCTCTCGTCTTTCTTTTTCACTTGTTAGTAACCGATTCGCTAATTCGGCATCTTCATCTGTGGTTTTACCTCGTGCTGCTGAACCAGCCAAAGCATCAGTTACTAATTTATGATTATGAATACTAATTAACCGTTCCGGGCTGGCACCAATAAAATTTTGTCCATTGCCGTTACTGGTGGAAAAGATATAGCAGTCAGGATGGCGTATTCGTAAATGGTTAAGGGAAGGAATTAGCTGGAAAGGAATAGGGGAAATAACATCAAAGGCGTGAGCTAAAACAATTTTATCAATTTTCTTGGATTCGATTGATGATAATGCCTTTATAACAGATGATTTAAAGTGAGTGACATCTGTTACATTTTGTTTGATAAATTTGTTTCTAGCATCAATTGCTATATTTAGTAAATTAGCACTATTAAGCCTTTCTACACCTGCCATTTTTATTGAATGAAAGGTACGCCATAAGCTTTCCGATAAATCTTGAAGATTTATTTCTGAATTTATGGCAATATTCGCAACTACTACTGAAATGTTTTTTCTAAAAGCGATTTGCCAACGGGGTAAAAATATGGTTGCAGATGGAAAAGGTGAATCAGGCTCTAAATTGTTATTAAAGAAAGTGAAGCTACAGAAAAAATGAGGCCCATAAAAAGGAAGATTGATAGCGCCGATGCTGGTGGTATTAGCAAGACAAGATTGAATAAACTGTTGGGATTGGTAAAATCTATCTGGACTTTCTAATTTCAGCGATGTTACGCTGTCAATGGCAGCGATCGCTTCCCCTTGTCCTGGCTTTTCAAAGTAAAAGTGTAGTTGCTCTGGTAAGCCTATTGCCTGAAGTACAGCTAGCGGATCGACATCTGGAATTTCTTGAGAAATACTCAGGATTTTTGTTTGTTTCTTTGGCAGAGAGGTCTGCTTAAATTTTAACAAAAATTGGTATAGTTCCTTAGAGTCTTGAAAGAGGTTAGAACGGAGTGGTGTTAATGTCATGCAAATCAGGGTAAAAAAAAAATTCTGAAGTTTGTTTTCAAATCTGATTAACAATTTCTCAATCGTGCTATAGCTAGATGTATGTCAGTTCCGGCCTGGGGAAGCCTGCTACCGCAAGCCTTTGACTCCTCGGATTAGCGCCTGCCTTAGGGTATTGTAACCAAAATTTCTCCTACCGGAGACTGGGATGCTTCTTTTAGGGTACTGCGAAAAAGGCGCTTTCTGGAGAGAGTGAGAAATATACTTTCACCGTACCGCGCCGCAACTTCCTTAAAGCCGGGATGAGTAAACTGCTAGTAATTTAATCAAGCTACTACTGATGACTACAAGTTTCATAGAACAGCCAAATAGTAAGTTGTGGATGGCGGCAATTAAGCCACCCATGTACAGCGTTGCCATTATTCCAGTTTGGGTGGGGACAGCTGTTGCTTTTGCTAAAACTCAAATGTTTCATGTAGGAATATTTTCTACGTTTTTAATATCAGCAATTTCACTTATTGCCTGGATTAATTGCAGTAATGATGTGTTTGATTCGGAGACGGGTATTGATATAAACAAAGCCCACTCATTGGTAAATTTGACAGGTAACAAATCCTTGATTTTTTGGATTTCAAATCTGTTTTTAGGGTTGGGTATACTAGGAATCCTAGCGATCGCATTATGGCAACAAGACCTCACAGTAATCGGGTTGATACTCCTGAGTTGTGCATTGGCATACAGCTATCAAGGGCCTCCCTTTCGCTTAGGCTACCAGGGTTTGGGGGAAATTATCTGCTTTATTTGCTTTGGCCCTCTGGTAGTCTCGGCGGTTTATTATAGTCAAGCAGGTGCTTGGTCAATGACCAGCCTCGCCGCATCTATCATTGTAGGGATTGCCACAAGTTTAATTTTGTTTTGCTCCCATTTCCACCAGGCAGTTGACGATTTGGCAGCCGGAAAGCGATCGCCTATCGTCCGACTTGGAACGAAAACAGGATCGCAGCTATTACCTTGGTTTTGCGGTAGCATTTATGCGCTGACAGGCATATTTGTAGTCTCGCAGATTTTCCCCGTTTGGACGTTGCTAGTGTTAGCGACTTTGCCCCTTGCCTGGAAATTATGCACTCACGTCCAGCAGAATCACGATCAGCCAGAGAAAGTTAGCAACTGCAAATTTATCGCAGTAACCCTGCATTTTTGGAGTGGGTTACTGTTGGGATTAGGGTTTGTACTGCCATTTTAGCTGATGCAATATCGATTCGAGTTTCGTCCTTATCAGCGGCAATTTGCGCGATCGCTTTCCACCAATCATGGCACTTGGAACATCCGCGAAGGCATCATTATTCGCCTCACCGATGAAAATGGGCAAGTCGGTTGGGGTGAAGTTGCCCCTTTGCCCTGGTTTGGTTCCGACACTCTAGAACAAGCCTTAGATTTCTGTCGCCAAGTGGGAGAGAAAATTACCGCCGAGGCGATTTTCAACCTCCCTGCTGAACTTCCCGCCTGTCAATTTGGCTTCGAGTCCGCTTGGGAAGATACACATTTTTTAGATAAGGGACTAACCCCCCAACCCTCCTTCCCTTCAAGGGAAGGGGGGGAATTGAAAACCCCTTTCCTACAAGGAGAGGGGTTGGGGGAGAGGTTCTATAGTGGCTTATTACCAGCTGGAGAAGCTGCCTTACATCAATGGCAGACACTCTGGAACCAAGGATATCGCACCTTCAAATGGAAAATCGGTGTCGCCTCAATTGAAGAAGAACTAAATATTTTTCACCAGCTAATTCAAGCATTACCGCAAGAGGCAAAATTGCGATTAGATGCCAATGGCGGACTTAGCTGGAATGAAGCAAACGAATGGTTGAAAGAATGCGCTTGTGTTGAGATTATCGAATTTCTGGAACAACCGCTAAGAGTTGGCGAAGAAACTGCTATGACGGAATTACGCGATCGCTATTTTACCCCCATAGCCTTAGATGAATCAATTGCCACACTCAACCAAATACAAGCTTCTTACCGCAATGGTTGGCGAGGCATATTTGTAATTAAACCCTCCATAGTTGGTTCCCCCAGTTGTTTGCGACAATTTTGCCAACAACATCAAATCGACGCAGTTTTTTCCTCAGTATTTGAAACCGCCATTGGGAGACAAGCCGCACTCAAACTAGCAGCTGAATTATCCTCTCCAAATCGTGCAGTTGGTTTTGGCATCAACCACTGGTTTAACGAAGATGAAGAAACCACCTTTGAAGACTTATGGAAACGCCTTTAGAATATCTCAAAAAACGTACTGGCGATGATTGGCTAATTGGTGAAGACAGCCACCAATTTACCAGCCTCGCCGAACAGTTATTTCTTCAATTAATCCAAGAAAATCAGCCAAAAATATTACTATCAGAACCAGAACCGATAAAATTTATCGCCAGCTTCATCGCCGCCGTAGCCGCAGGTTCTCCAGTTTTTCTCTGTAATCCCAATTGGGTAAAACAGGAATGGCAACAAGTTATAGATTTAGTCCAACCAGACATAATTTTAGGACAAGATATAGCAACCAACAGACAACAAAGATATTCCCCAATTCCCTACCCCCAATCCCCAATTCCTAATTCCATCATGATTCCCACAGGTGGTTCATCAGGCAAGATTAAATTTGCAATTCACACCTGGGAAACATTAATGGCATCCGTACAAGGTTTTATAAAATATTTTCAATTAACTCAAGTCAATTCTTTCTGCGTGCTACCCCTGTATCATGTCAGCGGATTAATGCAATTTATGCGCTCCTTCACCTCAGGAGGAAAATTGATAATTCAACCATTTAAAGCATTAGAAGCCGGAGAAAGATGTAACATTGAACCATCCGAATTTTTTATATCTTTAGTACCAACCCAGCTACAACGTCTCCTACAGAATCCAGAATTAGCCGCCTGGTTATCCCATTTTCAGACAGTCCTATTGGGAGGCGCACCCGCTTGGGGGGAACTTCTGGAACAGGCAAGACACCAAAACATCCGACTAGCACCTACCTATGGCATGACAGAAACCGCCTCACAAATTGCCACCCTCAAACCAGAAGAATTCCTCAAAGGTAACAACAGCTCTGGTCAAATTTTACCTCATGCTAAAGTAACAATTTGTAGTCCTAATAACGAAATATTAGACATCAACGAAACAGGAATTATTTACATCCAGACTAATTCCTTAGCACTTGGTTACTATCCAGAAACATTCCCAAATAGCCACCAATTCCAAGTAGATGACATAGGCTTCATTGATAAACAAGGTGACATAAACATCATCGGACGTAACAGCAATAAAATCATCACAGGTGGCGAAAATGTGTTTCCCTCTGAGATAGAAGCCGCAATTCAAGCCACAGGCTTAGTTGCCGATATTTGCATTATTGGCTTACCAGATTCCCATTGGGGAGAAATCGTAACAGCAATTTACATCCCCAGTAATCCCGAAATTTCTAGTAACACCTTGCAAACCGCAATCGAGAATAAACTTAGTAAATTCAAACGTCCCAAACAGTGGATTCCAGTAGAAACCTTACCACGCAATTCTCAAGGCAAAATAAACCTTGAACAACTACAAAAAATAGCTACAACAAACACACCAAACTAAATCCCATCCCTCTAGGTCTTCTGCGCCTCAGCGGCTCCTTCCTCCTCCCCCCACTCACGCAGCCATCTCACAATCTCCGCAGAAAACTCTTTTCTACTTCTACTAACCGCATCAATACAAACGTGCCTAGTAATTGCCTTAGCGACTATCTTATCAGCGGCAATAAACTGATAATCAATTTCAAATTTATCGCTACTCAAATACTTACACCTTAACTTAATAAATATCTCGTCCCCGCAAAACATCGGACGAAAAAAATCTACACTAGCATGAACAATAGGAATAGCAACAGACGAATTACTAAAAAAGACCTTAAGATTAATACCAGATGCCGCCAAAGACTGCTCATAAGCTTCGTGGCACATTGCTAAAACATTAGCAAAGTAAACAACACCAGCGGCATCAGTATCTTGAAAACGAATTGTGCGAGTGTAATTAAACGCCATTTATCGATTTTATTACCATGTACTAATAATATTTTCTAATTCCTCAACATCTAGACAGTCCATAGCAAATGCCTTAGAAAGCAAATTTTGAGGAATGAATTCATCATATTTTTGCAATTTTAAAGGTTCTTCAGTAGCAACTAAATCATGGGATAAAATCCTTTGATTGCCAAAAGAAAGGATTTCATCCCGAAGCTCTTGAGATTGGCTTTTACCTAACTTAACTGTTAGATAATAAGGAGCCTTACCTCCTATGCGTTTAATATCCAGCGACTCTCGGCAAAAGAAATTCAAAAACCTTTCCAAAGTGCGGTAGGTGACAGTACCCATCCAAGGGAAAATGCAGCAAGTATTACCTTCTATTGAAACTATATTATTTTTTTGCAATCCAGCACTTCCAGCTAGTTCTCGAACTGTATTCAAACGTTTTTTAGCATTATTTTTTAAATAAATATACTGAGTATCTTCAAAAAGAACCTGTCGCATCCGTTGCAGAACTTTTGTATGAATATTGCTACTGCCACCATACCAAGAAATACTAGACGGGCCCTTAACTTGTTTTACAAAAACATTTCTTGATTTTAAACAAACATCTATAACTTCCCAAGTTCTGCCTGCCAAGGCAAACAAATTACCAACAGGGGGAGCCATAACAATACTGCCAATTGCCATAGAGTCGTCCCTGACGACATACTCAATAGTGTCTGAGAATACAGCATAAAAATGAAAATTTTTGACAATTTTCTCCCCTGCCATACCAATAATTAATTCCCCCTGCCCAGTCTGCTGAATATGCTCAATTTCAATCAAGTGATGCAGTAACTGCCGGAAATCATCTTTGGATATAGCAGCAAAGGGTGGTAAGGATAAAACTTGCTGAGCAAGAGCAGCGGGTGAGAGTTCACCCATTGCCATCAAAATGCTCATTGTTTGGTGATAAAGAAGGCTTAATGGGTATTTAACAGGCTTGATTGGCTCAATCCAACGTTCTTCCAAGTAAAGTTGAATAATAGCTATAGATTGCAACAGTTGCCAGGGAATTTGTTTCGGAAGTGATTCCTCACCTGACGGCTCATCTTCCGCACAAACAAACCGCATATCTGCTGCACTACCTCGCCTTCCCGAACGTCCCAACCTCTGCAAGAAGCTAGACACAGAAAGAGGTGCTTCCAACTGAATTACCCGCTGTAATTGACCTATATCAATCCCTAATTCAAGGGTGACTGTTGCAGCAGTAACAGATGGAGCTTTTTTATCACGCATCGCGTCCTCAGCAGCTTCCCTTAAAGAGGCAGAAATACTGCCATGATGGACGTGATAAATATCTGGTAATCCTTCAGATTCGGCAATTTGTCGTAGGTTAGCGATAACCGATTCTGTATCAGAGCGATTATTAGCAAAAATTAAACACTTTCGGGATTTGGTGTTATCAAAAATATGCTTATAGTAAGGATTAATAAATGATTCATCAGCATTATCGGAAATATAAAAATGTTCCAAAGCTAAGTTAACTTTCCGTTGTCCACCATCGATATCAGGAGTAACAACTGGAGTTTCGGTTCCTGAACGAAGCCAATCTTCAGCTATGGAATAATCGCCAAGGGTCGCAGACAAACCAATCCGACGCGGCGGTT
Source organism: Funiculus sociatus GB2-C1 (assembly GCF_039962115.1). NCBI lineage: Bacteria > Bacillati > Cyanobacteriota > Cyanophyceae > Coleofasciculales > Coleofasciculaceae > Funiculus > Funiculus sociatus. The sequence continues at coordinate 7,868 of NZ_JAMPKJ010000105.1, forward strand.
TTTTTACAAATTTTGATAGGCGTGCTAACTGGCAAAGAATTTGGCAACCGCGTTCGGAACCCATAAAGGCATGGATTTCATCAATGATGATAAAGCGCAAATCTCCGAATAGACGAACCAGTTCTTTATTTTTATTAATTAACAAGCTTTCTAAAGATTCTGGAGTAATTTGCAAAACGCCTTTAGGATCTCTTATTAGCAGTTCCTTGCGACTTGAGGAGACATCGCCGTGCCAGTGCCAGACAGGGATATCGGCTTCTTTTAATATGTCATTTAGACGCTCAAATTGGTCGTTAATTAGCGCTTTAATAGGACTGATGTAGAGTGCGCCGATAGTTGTGGATGGATTCTGATGTAGTAAGGTAAGAACTGGCAGAAAAGCAGCTTCTGTTTTTCCCGAAGCTGTTCCCGCAGCAAGCAATAGGTGAACATCTGTGTCAAAAATTACCCGACTAGCTTCTATTTGAACGTGCCTTAATTCCGTCCAATCGTGAGTGTAGATATATTCTTGAATAAATGGCGCTAATCTCTCAAAAGGCTGTTTACTCATAAGCTATATTTGACTTTTAGTTTCTGCTCTCTTGTTTCTCTTCACTTCGCGTCCTATAGCGAAGAGAGCGTATGGCTACACTAATGCGTCTAAGCGCTAACGTCAGGCTCCGCCAACGCGGTTCATTCCTCTTAACTCATAAAGTAAATTCTGCAAATTCGTTATCGCCATCCACATCTGAATTTTTGCTTGGAGGAGTGGGTTTAAAATTTTCCCCGCGAATCAGTTCATTAAAAGAAATGTCTGGATTTTGTTGCATTATGTTTAAGATACTGATGAAATCGCGGACAACTTCGCGGGGGGTCAGAAATTTTTCAGCACCTAAACGATTGACAACCTCTTGCATAAATTCTTGCAATTCGCTGGGTTTAAGAGTTTTATTATAGTTGTAATGGGCAGCATGAACATCAACCAATCTATGTAAAAGTTCAGAGATATTTTGGGGAGTTAATGTTTCTAGCTGGATGACTGGTGCTGAGATATCTTTATGACCGTTTTTAATACGACTGCTTAAACGCGATCGCAAGGCTTCATCACTATACAACCCCCGGCGTTTATCTTCAACAAATTCTGGCGTACCACCCAGATAAATCCCCAGGTTTTCTGCTCTCCCCTGCATCGTGTCGTTGAACATCGCTAGCAGCTTGTCGTAATTTTTCTGACGGGAAGCTGTATGAGTAATCTTGTATAAATGTACAGCTTCATCCAGCAAAATTAAAAGTCCTTTGTAACCGATGTCAGAAATAAACTTAGCAAATAATTTTAGGTAATCATACCATGTTTCATCATCAATAATGACGCGCACACCCAGCGCTGATTTTGCCTCAGTTTTAGTACCAAATTCTCCCCGCAACCACCGCAATGCAGCTTCTTTTTTATCATCATCATCCAAGCGATAGCCGCGCCAATAAGCGATGATAACATTGGCAAAATCAAACCCATGAACTAAGCCTTCTACGTCCTTAACTACTTCCCTAATTCTCGTTTCTACTAAATCGTCAAAACCGCTGTCATTGGGACGCATACCGTTATCTTGCGCGACTTGGTTTTGAATCCCATTAATCCAGCCTTCTAAAATTGGTGTTAAAGCACCACCTTCAGGACGAATTTTCGTAGAAAAATTCTGCATTAATTCCCGATAAGTTGCTACACCTTTCCCGTCAGTTCCTGTTAGTCTGCGTTCCGGAGATAAGTCAGCATCAGCTACCACAAAACCTTTCTCCATAGCGTAGTTACGAATCAGTTGCAGCATAAAGCTTTTACCTGAACCGTAACGTCCTACTATGAAGCGAAATGCTGCACTACCTTCGCCAATATTATCCAGATCCTGTAAAACAGCTTTAACTTCTTTTTCTCTACCTACAGCAATATATTCCAGACCAATTCTAGGCACAACTCCTGCACCAACTGAACTGATTAAGGCATTAGATATTCTTTTGGTAATTTTAAGTTTTGTCATGGATTTAACATGAGTTGATAAGTAATTATTTACCATCCTCTGTAGAGTGGGCATTGCCCACAATAACACCATTGGAGGGCATTGCCTACAAAATTATATTTTTAACTTTTGTTAAATATTCCTGTGCGATTGCTGGCGGAACCGACACCGATCCAGGCTCTATAATCAGATCGCCAATTGTATCCATAGCAAGCTCGTTTATAGCATCAATTAAGAGTTGGGGCATTGTGATGTTTTCTTCAGCAATCTTTTTTATTGTTCCACCTGGATTATTTTGCTCTAAAATTGCTTTGAGTATTTGAATATCATCATCACTAAGCCTTGCTTTTAACTCAGCCCATTCTGAAGGTATTTCCTCTAGTTTAGTTTTTGTTTCTCGAAAAGGCGTTTTCTGACGCGACTTTTCCTTTGGCTGTTTTATTTCGTAAATTTGAAACTGTAATTGCCTAAGCTCTAATTGTAAAGATAGCAAAGATTGATTTAGCTCAGCTTTCTGCATCTCAAAAGCCTGAATTTGAGTTTGCAGGTTTTCGGCTTCTGATTGTAAGGGACGTTTTTGCTTTTTTAAGTTGGTTATCTCCTGCTCTAAGACGCTCTTTTCCTTTTGATTTTCTGTGAATTGAGCTTGCATTTTGCTGAGGTCGGAGCGTAGAGAACTCAAACTTAATTCTGTTTTTTGTTTTTCTGATATTATAGCCAGCAGCAATTGATTAAGTTCAGTTTTTTGCGTTTCCAGAACTTGAACTTGAGTTTGGAGAATAAAACCTTGATCTTCTAACTGGTGCCTGTAGGCTCCTAAATTGGCTATCTCCCGATTCAGCACATCCCTCTGGTTATGTCTTTCGGTAACTTGGAGATTTAGTTGATTGAGACTAGACTGCAAATAATAAAGATGCTCCTCTAAATCTTGTCTTTCTCCATCTATAGCTTGAATTTCGTTTAGGAGAAAATTCTTTTGCTTCCTTTGTTTATTTTCTACAACTAAAGTTCCCGCATAAGTAGCAGGTACAGTAATTACCCCTGTAAGCAGCGCTTTTCCGAAGTCTCGGTTAGCAACAAGTCCGATAAAAAAACTTACACTGAAGGCAACTGACGAGAGTAAAATTCGATTACTTAGCTTTGTCGATCGCATATTGCTTGTTGGCTCCAGTCAGCAGTTCCCAACTTTTTACATTATTATGTGTTTACGGTTAAATCGGCTTTGAGAAAGTCAATAAATTGTCGTGCTGTGCGCCCAGAACGCCCGTTGTGACGAGTTGCCCATTGGAGGGCGCGATATTCCAAATCTTCCTGGCTGAGGGTAATTTCCGCTTGGGCTGCAAGATGTCGGATAATGTTTAAATAGGTGTTCTGATCCGCTGGTTCAAAGGTTAAAGTAAGACCAAAGCGATCGCTAAACGAAAGCTTTTCCTGCACCGTATCCCAAGCATGGATTTCTTCATTGTCTCGCGTGAGCGGGCGATCGCCAAAAAATTCTCGAATCAAGTGGCGGCGATTGGAAGTCGCATACACCGCCACATTTTGCGATCGCGCAGTTAAATTACCCTCCAACACAACTTTAAGCGCTTTGAAAGCGTCGTCATCTTCCTCAAAGGAGAGATCGTCAACAAAAATAACGAATTTCTGAGGAACACCCCGCAGCTGCTCCACAATTTCTGATAAATCTCTCAAGTCAGATTTCGCCACTTCCACAAGGCGCAAATTTCCAGTACCAGACTCATTTAACAACCCCTTTACCAAAGAAGATTTGCCACTACCACGACTGCCATACAGCAAAACGTGCAAAGCTGGATAACCAGCAAGCAAAAATTTTGTATTCTTCAGCAAAGCGTCTCGCTGAGACTCGTAGCCGACTAATTCCGTAAGCTTTACAGGATCGGGATGGCTAATTCCCACCAGTTGCCCCGATTGCCAGCGAAAAGCGCGATACTCAGCAAATAGTCCCGTGCCGTAGTCATGGTAATGCGCTGCCAGATATTCCAGCGCCTCTGCCCAATTTTCTAAAATTTGGAATTTATCCCGGATGGGCAACTCATGAATTGCCCCTACTATCCCATCCTGCTGCTGGTTCCAGGCAACGGGAGCAGCAGGCAGCTTAGCGGCAGCTTGCACCCACCTACTCAACTGGTCGCTACTGCAATTGTAGAGGCTCTGCAAGGCTTGTAAATCATGCTGGGCAGCAGCTACCAGAGCTGGAGATAGTAAAGATGCCTGCTGGACTTGCCTGGTAAAGGGATTATCGGTTCTGAGGATTTGCGTAATCAGGTAGTTTTCCCAGCTTTGATTTTTGGCGGCTAAAGCTTGAAACCACCTACCGTAAGCTTGCAGGCAAACCAGTCCATCGGTGTCGCCATCGCATAAGGCTTGCAGGAGATTCAGGAAAGCCGAACCGACTTCACCCGCAAGAACGGATTTATAGAGTAACAGGGACGCCGCTTGGCGTTGCAGGAATTTAATTGAAGCGATCGCTTGAGTATCCATCAATTACCAGAGTGATCTACCGAGAGCTATGGTAAATTGTCTGCCGACCCTAAAAATAGGTTTCAACCAATGAATCTGGGAATTATCAGCGCGATCGCATATGGCATCTTAGCAATTATTGGCGGCATTATTGGCTACTCTCAAGCGCAAAGTAAAGTTTCGTTAATTTCTGGTATTGTCAGCGGTATATTACTGATTCTCGGCGGAGTGATGCAATTACAGGGACAAGCGTGGGGGCTGATTTTAGCAACCGTTGTTACCGCTGTTCTCGTAATTGTCTTCGCCATCCGCTTGGCGAAAACTCGCAAGTTTATGCCTGCGGGATTGATGAGTGTCTTAGGTTTGGTAACGCTTGCGGTGATGGTGCGACAACTGATGGCTTGAGGATAGCGCAACTCTAGCTTTCTGGATCTATCCCCAGTGCGCGTAAGTGCCGCCAAGCGTTCTGCACAAAGGCATCGGCGGATTTTCGCAATCCCACTTATATTCAACCTGGGAGATTGTCTCTTTTTTTACCTCGGTTGACATGGCACAGTCCCTACTTTGAGGTTTTGGATTAGTACATTTATATTAGAGGAAACCTGGTTTTTTAGGGCTTGAGTTGACGAAGCGATCGCTTCGTCAATGCAGCTTTTAAGGGATCGTGTACTTCAGCTATAAAGATTATGGTCAGGGTCAAGCCAAACAATGTAAAAAATATTTTCAATAAAAAATCCATGTACTCTACCATGTTCATTCGATGATATTTGGAACTGGTATGGTAGGTCTACGAGCTGCTCTTCACCAGGAAAGCCAAAACAAGTCTCAGTAGTGTCATCCCAATCTATAGGATGGCATCGAAGACTCTGGTTATCCCTCATTTCATTGACTCTCATCGTTGATAAGTCACGCAGTCTGTTTAGCAAGGCTTCTAAATATCTTGCGTCCTTATTTTTAATCGAGAACTTTTCATTCTTATCTATCAAAAACTTGAAAGAAAAAGAGATACCCAAGGGTTGTTTCGGCTCATTTTTCTTTACCCTTGGGTTGTCATGCTGGACATTCTTCTTGTTGATTTTCTTCCCCAAGACCCTGCCTGTAATATTCTCCCATTAATGGCTTCGGAATTATAGCATTAGAAGTTTCATCTTTAGGTAAACCGTTCCTTGCCATAATCCACGGGTCTTCCTGATGAGTCATCAGCTCTAGCTCAAAAGCATCACATCCGAAATACTCATCTGCTACTTCGTCCAACAATCCTTGCACTTCTTTGGAGAAGTTTGGTTGCTCTACTTGCTTGTCAATAGGCTTCCATCCAAACTGCTTGTACTCCTGATACAAAGTAGGAATAACAGGCCCATGCACCCAAGCTTCAAAGTCTTCATCAAATAGAGGAGCATTATAGACAGCCAAATGCCAAGCTTGGGCATAATACACCAGCTTCTGTAGCTTGAGGTTACTGATAAATGAGCCAGTCTCATTAGCTACATGAATGAAATAATCGGCAATAGCGGCTGCGGTTGTAGGAGCCATAGCTGCCTCCTGTTGTGTTAATGATATTATAGCGTTTCCTAGTCTGCTGAGGTACAGTAACAGCAGTGTGTAAACCAATTTTGGATGTCCTTCAAGGAGAGCTTATTAAATGCTTCCTCTATGGCTTTGGCTAAGTCAGG
>NZ_JAMPKJ010000106.1 GCF_039962115.1 Funiculus sociatus GB2-C1
TGCAATTTCACCAATCCTTTGGTCTGGTCAAAGCTCAGCGCCAGCGACATCGCCGAATTCAGGCTCAATCGCTTGACATCTGGGCTGAGACGTTAAGTTGACACCAATGGGCACTGCCGTGTCCCTACAGAAGTTCGCGAATCATTTAGGATTGCTATAGTACCTAGTCCCTAGTCCCTAGTCCCTAGTACCTACTCCTTCAGGCAAAATTAGCATTGCATCACCAAAAGAATAGAAGCGATATTGATGCTTTGTTGCGACTTGGTACAAATCCAGCAACCGCCCACGCCCAATTAAAGCGCCAACTAACATCAGCAAACTCGAACAAGGTAAATGGAAATTGGTAATCAGCCCGTCCACTACCCGCCACTGATAGCCGGGGTAAATGAACAATTCTGTTTTACCGGAATATGGCTGCAATTCCCCATTGGCGGCGGCTGACTCTAAACTTCGCACCACCGTTGTCCCCACGGCAATAATCCTACCGCCTTGCGCCTGAGTTTCCCGAATTTGTTCTACAGTTGACGCGGGTACTTCCACCCATTCCCCGTGCATTTTGTGGGTAGTAATATCCTCTACTTCCACGGGGCGAAACGTACCAACTCCGACGTGCAGCGTCACCGAAGCTTGCTTAATCCCTCGTTCGTGCAAGCGATTGAGTAACTCTGGGGTAAAGTGTAGTCCAGCTGTCGGGGCTGCGATCGCGCCTTGGCGTTGAGCGTAAACAGTTTGATACTCCTCCGGCTGAGATTGGGAAGCTGTAATGTAAGGTGGTAGGGGCATTTCACCGTATTCTTCCAACATCTCCCAAAAAGACACCCCCAAAGGAACATCAAACTGCAACAAACGCCCACCCGTCGCCTCATCCCTTTCCAGCACAGTTGCACTCAACGGATTAGGGATTGGGGATTGGGAATTGGGGATTGGGGATTGGGGATTGGGGATTGGGAATTGGGGATTGGGAATTAGGGATTGGGTAGACTTCGGGGAAGCTTCCTTGTCCTCATTGTCCTCCTTGTCCTCCTTGTCCCCAGTCCCCAGTCCCCCTTGTTCCCCTTCTTCCACAGCCCCCAATCCCTGAGGTTCAAAAAAAATCTTTGCCCCCGGTTGCAACCGCCGCCCTGGTTTCACCAAAGCCAACCAGCAGTTATTTTGCCGTTCCTCCAGCAGCAACACCTCAACTGGTGCGCCCGTAGATTTACGACCACGGAGGCGAGCGGGAATAACACGAGTATTATTTAATACAAGTAAATCTCCTGGCTTGAGTAAATCCGGTAAATCACGAAAAATGGCGTGAAAATGGCGATTTTGGGAATCTACTACCAACAAACGCGCACTGTCCCTCGGCACCGCCGGGTTTTGTGCAATCATCTCTGCTGGGAGTTCATAGTCATAACTGGATAACAACCGATCTATATTATTCTCGCTGGGTGACTCAACTTCATTGTTCAGCTTGAGTTCCCCTAGTCCAGCAACAGCTTCAGAGTTTCCCGACTGGGTATCTGTAATTTCAGTGTCTCCATCAAGTTTGGTCATCCGGTTTATCCCCGTTAGTCTACGGATAATTTATTGGTTTATGTAACTAAACTAATTGGGTAATATCCCCCAGATAAGATCGGGGGCTTTTCCCCTGTTGCAAAAAGCTTTATAAGGTGAGAATTAGAGGTATAGCAACAGCTTGGCACTCCTCACCAAGAAACCTCATGGAATACGTTTACTTTCTGGCGAATGCCAGCCTTACCCTACGGGTGGTTGAATATCTACACGGAATGCCCCAACTGCCCGTGCGTTTAATGACTGTAATTCATCAGATTGATGGCTGGGTAATCAAGATCAAAACCTATAGCCCGCTAACCCCTCAGCAAGATGGCGACTTTAGGGCATTTATGAACGAGCTGGGAATTCCCTACGAGCCTGCAATCCGCCTCCAAATGGCCCTTTGGAGCCTGGAAACGGGACAGTCCCCAATAGAAGTTATGCGACGCTATCAAGTAGCTGTAGTTTCTCATGGTACCCCGGATCGCAGCGATATTGAAGCATTCCGGCAACAGTTCACTAGAGGGCTGGGATATTGCCCCGAAACTTTGGCTTAATTATTCTTTGGCTAATGGCTAATTATTGAAAAGTAATTAGCCATTAAATGTAGGATGAATGCCCACCAAAGCGAGCGACTGGTGGGTATTGCTAATATTTAATCAAAAGCAGACTGGATGTAGTTTTGTACACTCAGATGGTATCCTGAGAGCGTGATATCCCCAGGTTTTGGTGAAGCAACCGAGGGAGTTTGAGAAAGAAGCGATCGCACACATCTGACAAGAGCGACATCAAAACGGCAAGAAAGATTTGCTAAATCTGGGTTATCCGCTAGAAAAAGCTCCGCTGTTCGCCAGAGTTTTGCTTGTTTTTTCGCTGTAATTGCCAGCATTCCATCCGCATCCCAATTTCCCCGACTGCGAGTTTTAACCTCGACAAATGCTAAGACTGGATCAAGGGAATTGGGGATTGGGGATTGGGAATTGGGAATTGGGGATTGGGTAGACTTCGGGAAAGCTTCCTTGTCCTCTTTATCCCTTGTACCCAGTCCCCAGTCCCCAGTCCCTTGTCCCTTGTACCCAGTCCCTTGTCCCCAGTCCCCAGTCGAGCATTGTCGCGCAATTATGTCTATCTCTCCCCAGCGACAACGCCAGCGACGATGCAAAATTAAGAAACCTTGTGAATGTAACCATTGAGCAACCAGGTCTTCTCCTAAAACACCGATATTGGGATAATGAGATAGACGACGGTTTTCCATCTTCCTCTGGAAGCAGCATGAATTTTAGGCTAAACAATCGGATTTCGACAATTTTACTGGGTTTGTTGCTGGTAGCGATCGCATCTTTAACAGCTTTCGGCGCGATCGCCACTCCTGCCCTAGCTGAAGACTACAACAAGGAATTCTTGATCGGTGCAGATTTCTCAGGTAAAGTGCTTACGGACTCCAGCTTTACTAAAGCCAATCTTCGCAGCAGTAACCTGAGTCATACAGATTTGCGGGGTGTCAGCTTCTTTGGCGCTAATCTTGAAAGTGCCAATTTAGAGGGAGCCGATCTTAGAAACGCTACCCTAGACACTGCTCGTTTCACCAACGCTAACTTAACTAACGCTATTTTGGAGGGAGCGTTTGCCTTTAACTCCAAGTTTGAAGGTGCCATCATTGATGGAGCAGATTTTACAGATGTCTTGTTTCGTCAGGATGTGCAAAAACAGTTGTGTAAAACAGCTAAAGGCACCAACCCGACGACAGGACGCGAAACTCGTGCTACTCTATTTTGCCCTTAATCATTAGCCAGTATTTTACTCGTTCCCAGGCGGTCGTCTGGGAACGAAAATGTAACGACTAAGGAATCCTCAGCGATAAAAATACAAAAATTGCAGATGTCGATCTAACTCTGTAATTCGCTGTTTTGCTCGATAAAATTCCTGTATTGATCTAACTCTGTAACTCGCTGTTTTGCTCGGTAAAATTCCTGACAGTAGTATTGCCGTTTATTCAAATCCAGAAAACTATCGGGATTTTTCCATAGATCTAAAAAGTGGCGATAAATGTTTTCACACATTACCCGTTCCATACAAGCAGCGCCTGCTTTGATCAATTCCGGAGCGCGGAGAATATCGAGTTCGGCATTTTCGTCAAGATAAAATAGTCCAGACACTTGAGCCATTTCTTCAGGAAAATCAACATACAGGTTTTGTAGCGCCGATAGTAAATCTGGTGATGTTTCCTGTAAAGATGAAATTCTTAGCCACAAAAGTCGGTGGTGAGGAAGGCTAAATAATAAATCTTGTTCTTCTAAAGTATCGCTAATCAACTGTCGATATTCTGGGCAATGCAGATAAAGGCGCAACAGTAGAGCCTCGGATCTTTCTAAAAGAGTGCTTTCAGAAGTAACAAGTAATTCTTTTTGACCTTTATTTCTATTAACAGAAGGACGAGTCTTAAACCGCTTATTTTGCTTGAGAAGATTGTTTACTAACAACGGCACTTTTAGAGAACTGTCCTGGTTTAGAAGTTCTTCCCAGTGACGAACAATTTTGTTTAGGAGATTGTCTGTTAATAGTCCAACCCGCCGAGAATCTCCTTGGCTGAGAATTTCTCCACAGTGATTAATATAATAGGTAATCTGATCGTCATTGGTGATGTTATTTAGTAATTTCACCATTTCTGCGGTAACTTGCTGAAATTGATCCGCCTGTTTAAGATTTTTTCCTACTAAGATTTGCTGGATTTGCCAATCAAGCCAGAGAGGAGCATCAAGCAGCAATTCCCGATATTTTTCAGCGCCACCTTTGAGGAGAAATTCGTCAGCATCTTTTCCATCAGGCAAGTTGAGAACTCGCAGATTGACTTGTCCTTGATAGGCGAGATTGGCAATTTCTCCAATTGCTCTTTGAGCTGCTTTGGTTCCGGCGGCATCGGCATCAAAGTTGAGTACAATTTGCTTAGATTCGGTGTAACGTAATAGCTGTTTGACTTGATCTAAGCCCAGCGCTGTACCTAGAGAGGCGACAACGTTTTCGATTCCGTGGGAGTGGAGAGCGATCGCATCAAAATATCCTTCCACTACCACAGCCCGATCCTGCTTGCCAATAGCTTCACGGGCTTTATCCAAAGCAAACAGAATTTTGCCTTTATTAAATAATTCGGTTTCCGGAGAATTGAGATATTTCGGCTGATCGTCCCCCAGAGTTCTGCCACCAAAGGCAATTACTCGTCCTTGAGAGTCGTGGATGGGAATCATCAAGCGATCGCGAAACCTGTCATAATAACCGCCACCCCCATCCCGCAGCTTAATCAAACCCGCTTGTTCTACCAGCTGCACCGGGTAGCTTTTCTGTTCCACCAAGTAGCCATAGAGAGTTTCCCAACCCGCCGGAGCATACCCAAGCTGGAATTTTTGAATAGTTTCCTCCGAGAGTTGCCGCTTGGAGTACAAATATTCCAAAGCCGCCTCCCCTTGGGGTTGTCGCAGCGCGTGTTGAAAAAAGCTTGCCCCCACTGCCAAAATCTCATACAGCTGCTCTCGCAGCGTAATTTGCCTCTGTAATTCCTCGCGCTGTTCCGCCTCCAGCATTTGCACCGGAACTTGGTAGCGCCGCGCCAAATCCAGCACCACTTCACCAAAGGAACGTTTAGAGTGTTCCTTCAAAAAAGTAATCGCATTTCCCCCGGCTTGACAGCCAAAGCAGTAGTACATCTGCTTAATGGGGCTGACGGTAAAACTGGGAGATTTTTCCTCATGGAAAGGACATAAACCTACATACTCTTTGCCCCGCTTGCGTAATACAACGTGTTCCGAGATGACTTCAACAATGTCAACCCGTTGTTTTACTTCCTCAATTGTGTCTGGATGCAGGCGGGGAATTTGCACGATTACCTCTTTATACTGATAAAATACATCATAATAATTGTTGATTTTTTGTTAACAAAAACCAGGGGCATACTTACCTATATTTTAATCTGACACCTAGTTAACTCTCAGCAGAAATTCAGGACGATAAAACCAAATAGTCAGTAACGGTTATATATAAAATACACTCAAGGGTCGCACACTACTAAAATCCTTAATATATCTAGCGACACCAAATGTTTAACTTTTTTCATAGACACCAGAATAATATTGCTCTAGCTGTAGCCGCCTTGGAAAGGTATAGCATTAAACCAGAGGTACAGCAGCGGCTAAGGGCATTTTTACAACAAAGCGATCGCCGCGAATTATATCATGCCAACCCCAAACGGATTGCTGAAAAATTGCAGTTGAGCGAGCGGGAGACTTTGCGGGTTTTAGTCATTGCTCTCAAGGAGGGTATTTTAACTCTCAACTGGGACATTCAATGTCCGGCTTGTCGCGGCATCGACTTCAAACCAAAAAGTTTATCCGATTTGCGGACAAACCATCTATGTACAGCTTGTAACAGTGTATACGCTACTGATGCTGACGAGCAGGTGCGAGTTACCTTTAGTATTGATGAGAAATTGCGCCGCCTGGAAAAAGCATTTGACGATCCGGCTTTTCGTGCCAAAATTGATGCGGAATATGGTGTGGTTTCGGGACACCAATTGCTGACTCTACAAACCTTCCGCGATTTGTTTCCTCACGAGACAATACTGCCTAATGAAAGTTTGGTGATTCAGCGGGTGGCAATTTTATTTACCGATTTGGCTGGTTCGACAGCATTGTATGCGCGGCGAGGAGATTCGCGGGCTTATAATTTAGTGCGGCAACACTTCGATCTGTTGTTTCATGTGGTAGATGCTCACAACGGTGTCGTCGTCAAAACGATAGGGGATGCGGTGATGGCAGCATTTACTGTGCCAAGTGATGCCATGCAAGCTGCGATCGCTATGAACCACCAGATGCAAGCTTTGAATCTACGGTTGCATCTGGCAGCAGAAGACCAGCTGATTCTTAAGATTGGCATAGATGTTGGGCCTTGTATCAGTGTCAACTTAAATGAGCGTCTTGACTACTTCGGCACCACGGTGAATACAGCAGCGCGAGTTGAAGCAAAAAGCCTTGGTAATGACATCGCTTGTACTGAGAATGTTCTGATGGACTCTGATGTTGCCAATGTTGTCAAGGATTTCCCGCGAGTCGGTAACACCATGAGCCTCAAAGGGCTGGATATGCCGATTATGGTTTATCGGATTCAACCAAAACAAGCGATCGCTTCTATAAAATAGGGATTGGGGATTGGGGATTGGGGATTGGGGATTGGGGATTGGGAAAGAAATAAATTCCTTTTTTATCTTGCCCTTTAATAAACAGTTATCTACTGAACTATGAACAGCTTGATTCATAAATAAATATCATCTTTGGCTGATAATAATTTATAAAAATTCCTTCTTTATTGGTAATACTAAATATTTTTACCAGATAAATATTTAGCAGCAATACCGTTTACTTAAAACTGAAAGTCCAAACGTTACGATTTATTGGAATCTCAGAACCTCATCTAACATTCCTATAGCATTTGTTAGGTGAGGTTACTCAGTCCCTATCTAAAACTATTCTTAAGGGAACCATATTGAAATATATAGTATTCCGATTTTTATCAAAATTATATAGATTCAGTTGCAGATTATAATTTATTTAGTAGTTGTATACGCAGTTGAGGTAAAATATAGAGTTTGTGACAAAACTTTTGATTATCGGAGGTTTTAACCTCTAGATAATCATCGCATATCGACAACAACTGGGTAAAAGTCCTCTCTTGTCATCCGGGAAACCAAGAGATTAATAGGACTGCTGCGATGGGTGCTGAAATGACCGGAAGACAGATAAGACACTCAGTATGTTAATCAGTTAAGTTTGATGTGGACGATCGCTAACTCAAGACAAAAGCCATGAAAGCAACTAATAGCCGTCAACCTTCCTCTATTACTTCCAACATTCTCAAGGTAGTCGGGCTGATACTGATTCTCTCCTCGCTCATTGATTATGCGGTGCTTCTGATTCCGCCTGCGACTCCCAGTAACGCTGTTGCAGAACAGGTACAGCTAGGTTTCCTACAGTGGCAACAGAACGTTACATTCCAGCTAATTAACCAAGGAGTTATTCCGATGGTTGGTCTGGCCTTTCTATTTGCTGGATTTTGGGTAGACAGTAACTCTGGCGCGGCCCGCAAAGGTTGGGAAGACATAGTGAGAATCGGAGCGCTTGCACTAGCTGGGTTGTTGGGTTTGGCATTCCTACTGCCAGTTCCCATCCTCAACATCAATAGCCTGCGTCTGTTGAACAATCAAGCTGTCGCACAAATTAACCAAAGAGCCACTCAAGTAGAAACTCAGATTGCTAGCCAATCGCAACAGGTTAGCTCCCTGCTTCAAGACGAAAAGAAGCTTACCGAGCTAGATCAGGCGATCAAGAGCGGTCAAGTGCAAGGGGAACAGCTGGCGAGATTACAGTCTCTTAAAGACCAATTGCAAAGATTAAAGCAAGATCCAAAAGCTCTAAACCAACAAGTCGATGCTGCTAAAACTCAACTTCGTGGCGGCAAACAAGAAGCACAAAAACAAGCCGAAAGTCAGTTTTTAAGATCGAGTATAAAGAATGGACTGAGCAGTTTGCTCTTAGCCATTGGCTACCTGGCAATTGCCGCACTGGGTTTGACAGGCGGCATCGGGGGAGGTCGTCGTAAAGCTCAGGCACGTTAAGGTAGGGAATTAAGAATTAAAAATTCCCCAGTTTTTAATTCTTAATTCCTGAAAGAGATTGATTATTTTCCATCACGATCGGCGGGAAAATGTTCTCAATTTACATACTGACCTATAACGAAGAGCTGGATATTGCAGCTTGTATTGAGTCGGCACTGCTATCTGATGATGTGGTTGTGGTGGATTCCTACAGTAGCGATCGCACTGTAGAAATTGCCAGTCGCTATGACATCCGCGTGGTGCAGCACCGCTTTGAAAGTCACGGCCGACAAAGAACCTGGATGCTCGAAGAAGTACCAGCCAAACACGATTGGATTTACATCCTAGAAGCCGATGAGCGGATGACACCAGAGCTGTTTCAAGAGTGTTTGGAAGCCATCAAAACCTCTGAGTATGTTGGCTACTACGCAGCAGAGCGCGTCATGTTCATGGGTCGCTGGATTCGTCACAGCACCCAATATCCCCGCTACCAGATGCGTCTGTTGCAGCGAGGAAAAGTCTGGTTTACTGACTATGGACATACTGAGCGGGAAGTCTGCGAAGGAGCCACCAACTTTCTGAAAGAAACTTATCCCCACTACACCTCTGGTAAGGGATTGAGTCGCTGGATTGACAAGCATAATCGCTATTCCACCGATGAAGCGGAGGAAACCCTACGCCAACTACAGCAAGGGTCAGTCAATTGGCGAGAATTGTTCTTCGGTCGCTCGGAAGTGCAAAGACGCCGCGCCTTGAAAGATTTATCTTTGCGCTTGCCCTTCCGTCCGCTAGTGCGCTTCTTGTATATGTATTTCTTCTTGGGTGGTTTTCTGGATGGGAGAGCGGGGTTTACCTGGTGTACCTTGCAGGCGTTCTATGAGTATTTAATCCTGCTCAAGGTGTGGGAACTAAAGCATATGCCCTTGCCCCCTGTTGATGACTCAGCTCAACAGGGGCAAGCCGATGAGACAACCGTTGATGCGACGACACTCAGTTCTTCCTCTTAGCTCAGGGCTGGCTCTCATAGAAATGCTAAAGTGTAAAGTGTGATACCAGCTGCCAAGGACTTGCAACAATTCTTTACAAGTCTTACAAATAGAGATAGGAATGGAAAATTGCCTTTCCCAGCCTGCCCCAAAAAAGGAGCTGATGGAATAAGGTTACAGTCCTGAGCCTATTTCTATGGTGTGGATACTACGACGAAGTTGTTTTTGCTCAAAGAGCAACCATTGGTAAAGTTGGCATTTTGTACGAATCTGCACCGCTAGTTGTAAGGAGAGAGTGGGCAATCTGTGATCCAACGCCTCAAGCAGGACTTAAAAAATGACCTGATTGCAGGTCTCTTAGTAGTCATTCCCTTGGCTACGACGATATGGCTGACAATAACTATTGCCAACTGGGTGATCAATTTTCTGACCCGCGTTCCCAAGCAGGTGAATCCATTTGATGGGATGAACCCCATCGTGGTAAATCTGCTGAATTTGGTGGTGGGGCTAACAGTGCCGCTGCTGTGCATTTTGCTGATAGGCTTAATGGCACGCAACATTGCTGGGAGGTGGTTGCTGGATTTTGGGGAGCAACTTTTGCAGGCGATTCCGTTAGCGGGGTCGGTTTATAAAACGCTCAAACAGCTATTGGAGACAATTTTAAGAGACACCAACGGCAAGTTTCGGCGGGTCGTTTTGGTGGAGTATCCTCGGCGAGGAATTTGGGCGATCGCTTTCGTCACAGGTACCATGAGCAGCGAAATCCAGTGCCAAATGGAGCGTTCTATGCTCAGCGTTTTTGTTCCCACTACGCCTAACCCCACCACAGGCTGGTATGCCATTGTCCCAGAAGACGAAGTATTAAACGTCTCAATGTCAATTGAAGATGCCTTTAAAGTGGTGGTTTCCGGAGGAATCGTTAGTCCCAACCCCATACCCTTGATGCCCCCCGCAGATACCAACGAGCGGAAGCTGGAACCAGTGGGTTCTGAGGGCAGGTGGCAGGTTGTACCAACCGAAGAAGACTAAAAAGCAAAAGGCAAAAATCAGGAAAAAGGCAAAAATATAAGTTTTTAACTTTTTCCTTTTTAACTTTTGGCTTTTATTACTTCTTCTAACCTTTTTCCATTTTGATTTTTGCTTTTTAATTGCCTTTTATATGCAACCTCGCAGAACTGCCCGTGAATTAGCTCTCCTAAGCCTTAGCCAGCTGAGCGGGAATAAAGAAAAAGTGGCATCGCAGCAAATGTCTAATTTAATAATGGCTGCGATCCGTACCCTGACAAGTGAAGTTCGAGAAACTTTAGAGGTAGCAGCAGCAGAAGTCCAACGCGGAAGCGATCGCCTCCTGACTAGCGAAACCCGCGCTAGCGATGTCAGCAGTGCCAAAGCCATGTTGAGCGATGCTATTGAGCTAACCCAAGCAGCAATCAACCGCTTAGGAACTGCTGTAGAGTTGCCAGAATTCGTTCAAATGGCAAATCAACATGAAGTTCGCGCCTACGCATTAGAAATTCTCAGCACAGTCAACAGTAAGCGGACAGAAATTGATGACCTCCTAACCGAGGCATTGGTAGATTGGCAGTTAAACCGCTTGCCTAAAATTGACCGCGATATCTTGCGGATCGCCGTAGGAGAAATTATGTTTTTAGGAGTCCCCGATAGCCCTGCTATTAATGAAGCTGTAGAACTAGCTAAAAAATACAGCGATGAGGAAGGGCGTAAGTTTATTAACGGTGTCCTGCGTCGGGTAACTGAGAAGCTTAAGACTAAATCGCGCACTTGAAGACAAAATTAACAGAAAATTTTTCTATAGTTTAGTAAGCAGGTCGGTGCAAATAAATTTAACTGGTTCGGGAAATTAGAGATTGGGGACTGGATATCAATCTTTACCCAGTCCCCAAAACGACAAGTTGTATTTAATTGCGACCATCTGGTTAAAAATAAGATTGCTGCAATGTTTAAGTAGGTGCAATGGTTTTTAATTGGTTCCGTCGCCAGTTTAGTAATTCTGAGAGTGACTCCCAGGTTGAACAGCAACAAAGCGATCAAATTCAGCCGTCCGCTGAACCTGAAACGTCAGAATCAACACAGGAGCAGTCACCAGGTGTATCTGAGGATCTTCTCAGATACGCCAAAGCAGCCTATAAAAACATTCAGCAAAAGCAGGAACAAGCTGAGCCGGAAGCTGCTCCTGATGCTGGACAAGAACCATCTGCGGATGTTCCAGACACGGCAGAGGTTTCTCAATCACCAGACACTTCAATAGACACTGCCGCAGAAACCGCTAGTCTTGAGGTGGAAGATGACGTTGCTGCATCCGCAACTCCAGAAGCGATCGCATCAGAACCAGCTGCCGAGCAAATAAATCATACTAGCGCCGAGGTAGAGGAAAAAACAACACCTGAATCGGCACAAGAGGTAGAAGCGATCGCCGAAACAGGCGTAGTTATAGAACTAGAAGCACCCGAACTAGAAACAGAGAGTGCGATCGCCGAAACAGGCGTAGTTATAGCACCTGATAGTGTTGAAACACAGACAGAGGAAGCGCCCCCCACCCCCGTACCATTCTGGGCAAAAGAAGACCGACAAGCACGACTAGAACGGCTAAAAGCAACCGCAATAGAAGCGCCCGAACCAGAACGGGTACAGGCACCAGTACAGCCTGTGGCAACAGCAGTGACCGAGGAAGTGCCAGGGCTTGCTTTTGATGAGGGTTTCATGTGGTCAGCCCAAGTGCTGGCAACGCAAGGGCGGCGTGCAGAAGATGTCTCGATTGAAGAAATCACTTGGCTAAAGCGACTGCGCCAAGGTCTGGACAAAACCCGTCGCAGCTTGATTAACCAGCTCAAAGCCATCGTCGGTCAAGGGCCGTTGAATCAAGACGCGGTGATGGAGATTGAGGCGCTGCTGTTGCAAGCAGATGTCGGCATAGAAGCGACAGATTATATCATAAAAACGCTACAAGATAGGCTGCGCGAGGAAGTGCTGCCTCCAGATCAAGCGATCGCTTACCTGAAGAAAATCCTGCGCGACTTACTCGACAAACCTATTCAAGAATCCTACAGCCCCACCTTTGTCCCAACAAAAGACACCCTGAATATCTGGCTGATGACTGGAGTCAATGGTGCAGGTAAAACGACGACTATTGGCAAAATTGCCCATTTAGCCCAGAAATCTGGCTATAAATGCTTAATTGGCGCTGCCGATACCTTCCGCGCCGCCGCAGTCGAACAGGTGAAGATTTGGGGTCAGCGTAGCGGTGTGGAAGTGATTGCCAACCCCGGACAGAACACCGATCCGGCGGCAGTGGTGTTTGATGCCATTACAGCAGCACAGGCACGAGGTACAGAATTACTCCTGATCGACACAGCAGGTCGTCTCCAGAACAAGAAAAATCTGATGGAAGAACTGGGCAAAATTCGCCGGATTGTCGATAAAAAAGCCCCCAACGCCCAAATAGAAGCCCTCCTTGTTCTAGATGCTACTCTCGGACAAAATGGCCTGCGTCAGGCAGAAGTATTCTCACAGGCAGCAAAACTTAGCGGCGTAGTATTGACAAAACTTGATGGAACTGCTAGGGGAGGCGTAGCTCTAGCTGTAGTGCAGCAGCTAGGCTTGCCAATTCGCTTCATTGGTGCTGGTGAAGGCGTAGAAGATTTACGTCCCTTTTCCAGCTACGAGTTTGTCGAAGCTTTGCTGAGCGGTTGATAGTCTGTTACGCTGATTTTCAAGCCTGAAAAACCCGTGTTCTTGAAGAAGACGGGTTTTTGATTTTTCTACAGCCTGTGCATGAAAACAGACAGCATTTTCTATCAGATGTTTCAGACCTTCCCTGGCATCTTTTTTGAACTCATTGGTCAATCATCAACTGAGGGTAACGTTTATGAGTTCAAGTCAGTGGAAGTCAACTGAGGGGGCGACATGAAAGCTAAAACGTTGATACAATGAGCTTCATAGCCCTCATCCCTCGTAAATAATGCTCTAATTTATTGCGATTTAATCTCATTAAATCTTCAACGAT
>NZ_JAMPKJ010000107.1 GCF_039962115.1 Funiculus sociatus GB2-C1
ATCTAAACGGGCTGAGCATGATTTCTATGACCAGATTTGGTTCTCTCGCATCCGTTCATTAACCTGTCACCCTTGATCTACCAAGCATCTACAAAGATGTGTCAGGCAGTCAGGTGGTCCGCCATTAGGAAGACCGCCAGCCCAGGTCAGCCTGGAAACCAAGAAGCAAGCTCTAGATTCGGAGAAAGTTCGCAATTCGATTGAGGGAAAATTTGGGCAAGGAAAGCGAAGATTTAGCCTTGCTCGGGTGATGGCTAAACTTCCAAATACTTCGGAAACGGCCATTGCTATTAGTTTTTTAGTCATGAATCTTTCGACCGCTATCAGGCGGTTTTTTTGTGTGTTTTTTTGTCGATTTGCGACAACAACACTTGTTTTCGCTCTGTCCATCATCAAAAGCTATGGCTCGATAAATGAGGAAAAACAAAAACTTATATTATTGTCGGCTTGAATCACTAATCAAGCCTTCTCTGGGTCTTCCATTATTTATTCAGCAAGCCCTAAGTAGATAAAGGGGTAGATAGAAATAAACGTAGGAATAAACCTATTACAAAAGTCCCTTTTGCAATAGGAGGAAAAGGGAAAAGCTGCTCCTGCTAGGAAAGCATAGTAAAAACGGAAAAACCAAGTAATCTTTCTTCCCCTTCTCCTTTAACCTTTCTTCTGACTTGGAGCAAGAAGTTTAAACCTCGACTTAAAAACCCGTTTTCTCTAGGAAAACGGGTTTCTTGATGTTTAGTTTTTTTGTGTATATTTAGAGGTACTAGATGTTGAGCTACTGCTACAACCCTTGCTAGAAGAAACTTGAACGGTGACGGTTTGACTAATTGTACTCTCAGCGCCAGATGCGATCGCTATGCTCTTGGCTGACGCAACGCTTTTTCCATCTGGTGAAACTACCCGTTGGATTAAGATTCTAGACTGGCTCATAATCAATGTTTATTTATAGGCTAATAATCTTTTAAATTACCCCAACCCGAAATATTTAGGGAGGTAGCTTTTTTAAGCTGTTGTGCTATGTAGCATATAGTTTAGCTCGCTAGCTAGCCACTCTTTAAACATCCCATCCACGATCTCTTGATGTGTTTGAGGCGTTAATTGAGCTGGGATAAACTCTTCAACTATAAACAGATGATAACCTTGGTCGGTGGAAATTGGGCCAAACACCTCTTTTCGTTTGGCACTAAAGACAACCGCTGATATATCTGGCTTAAAGCTCCAACGGTAAAGCTTGCCTTCATAACCGCATTGATGTCTACGCCGCTCATCAATATCATAAAGGTGAGCTGCCTCATAAAAGCTAATTTCCCGTTCTTCAATTTGATAGAAGAGTTCTTGGGCAAGTCTTTCATCAGGAAGAATAATTTGATACAGTAAGATTTGGTCAAAATTCAGCTTGTTTTGGGCAAAAAACTTCTCTGCTTCTTTGGCAAAAAGACTCTCTGCTAATTTTTTAGCAATCAGGCGATCGCAAATTCCTGCCTCCCAGTCTTCCGGAGAGATCATCTGATCGGCTAGCCATGCTAACGTATCGGCAGCCTTCTCCAAACGCTTGGCGTAACGCAGCTTGTTCGCCTCAGCCTGAATTTCCTCTGGCGTGACGGCTAAACTTCTTTCCTGAGCAGCTTGGGTAATAATTTTTTGATATAAAATCTTCTGACATACTTCTTTTAACTGTATGTCTTTTTTCAGGAAACTAACAATTTCATCCACTTTAACGGATGACCCTGAAAAATCGTTCATATTAAGTTTTATTTATCCAAACACAGTGGTTATTAACTCATTATTACTCATTCCTACTTCTCTACAACCATGAAATCGCAGAAACCTTGTGAAATACTGAATCACCTCATGCCTAAAGATGAGGTGTTTTTAACTTAGTATTAGAGAATGTCTCTCGAAGTCGGTTGTAACACCATTAAGATATAGGGGCGAAGCATACCCTAGAGGAAGGCTGATGCGTACAGGCGATGGTTTATCGCCGTTTCCAATAGCTTCTTTACCGAATGCGAAAGCCCCTACTAGATACCCATACTACTTTTCAAACATCCTGTGAAGGAGCCGGAAATTTATTTCACGGCTCAAAATTTAAGTGCTATTCCACATTAATATTAGTTAGAATTCATGGGAACTGCCCTCAGACCTAAACCTGGAAAAACGCGGCTGGGTATTCCTATCATTGTGTAAGGAATTTGTTGCCTGTTACTATCTGGATTATCCTCAACACGATTTTGTTTGTTGCCAGCGCCAATGTCGGTGCTGTTTGGGAGAGACGATGGCAAGGAAAAGGTGCTGATGGATGTTGTTGCCGATGAAAATGTTCTTACAGATGGCGGTGTTACCACACTTACAGAACTAGCAGAATTACTAAATACGGCACCGGGTGTGTCTACACTGGTGGCGGCAGCAGAATTACTAAATACGGCACCGGGTGCGTTTACACTGGCGGGTGCGGCTCCGGCATTAGTAAATACGGCGGCGGGTGCGGGTGCAGGTGCGAGCGCGGCTCCGGAATTAGTAAATACGGCGGCGGGTGCGGGTGCAGGTACAGTTACAGTTGCCCCAGGATTCGGAGATACGGGAGCGGGTGCTGTTGCTGTGGTGCTAGTAGTAGGAGGAGCGGTTGTTGTCGCAGTTGCTGTAGCGCTAGCGCTGCTGGAGGTTGCTCCGGGAGTGAACGTTGTCTGACTACTACTACTGGTTCCTGTGGGCGAGGTTGCTGTTGCACTACTACTGCTACCAGAACCGCCTGAAGATGAGGATGAACTAGAGCTACTGGAACTACTGCTGACACTAGGGGCGATGCCACTAGGGGGAGTGAAATTAGGAGGAGTGAAATTAGGAGGAGTGAAACTGGGGATCGGGTTAGCTTGGGAAGGAGAAGCAAAAGTAACTACTATGCTTCCGAGTATGCAAAGATAGAAAACGCCTTTATTTGATGAGCTAATCATCGCTATCTCCTTATTAATAGAGATAAGAGGAAGTAGGAAGTTTTGGCTATAAAAAAGTTGAAAAACCGACTTTAAGCCATTGATTAGAACATGCATTTTTGTAGCGTTTCTAATCAACAGCTTATTTATTTAAACCAAAATTACATAAGCTTGAGAAAGTACCAGCTCCGGCAAATCATAAGGCATAGGTACTACCATTAGCCAGAGCGCCAGATGCTGCGTCGCTGATAGAGGCAGAGTATCCAGCTCCGATTACATAGCCAAAGTCCCCAGTGCTTTTGTCAAAGAAAAAATCTCTAAAATAGCCTGTGCGCTACGAGCAGAGTCAGAGCTAGCTGACCAGCTACTTCTACCACTAGGGGAGGAAACAGTAATTCCTCTTCCCCCTGAATACTTCGCTATTACTAGGAAGTTGATTCTCACAGAAACTTAGAACGTCAATTTTCTAATTGACTTATACCTCCCTCCTTTTAGTGATAAAAATCGCTGAAAGCTTTTTTTCATCTTCAATTCTTCAGCCTTCAGCGATTTCTATAGTTAACTAGCAATTTCGGCAAATCTCTGCTTAAGATGCAGATGAGCTTGAGCCAGAGCTTGAGGAGGAAAAAGAGGATGGCCCGTACCAGTAGTTGTAGCTACTAGAAGCACTGGTATAAGTTCCGGTAGACGTGAAGCTGTAGTAGGTTCCAGATGCATTTGCTGATGCAGATGCATATGCATTGGCGTATCCACCTTCAATGCTGGTTTCTTCAGAAACGACTTCCAAAATATCTAAATCGGAAATATTCATGGCTGTGTCCTCGTTCAAAAGGTTGGTTTGATTAGCCTGTTTGGCTGTTATGAATACTGTAGCTAAGTAGACTAAAAGAGTGTTGCCATTTTGGCATATTTATTTATGTAACAACCCGTATATATAGCCAATAAAAAAAGCCTAGTTCTTGAGAGAAATGAACTAGGCATTAGTTAAGCAACAAAATAAAACTGTTGCGTATATTTAATTAAATTGAATGTAGTTGTTGAAACTTTTGAAGCAGCTTCCCCTTTAAAAAATAGAGAACCAAGGCTTCTTCGGTGGCACCACTTCCACCGGAGTGTCTTCTGGATTGGAGAAGACAAACCCCTGCTCTAGATTGCCGCCCCTGAGGTGGGAACGTGGTTCGCTAACCGTCTCTAGATAACCCAAATCCGTAATTTTGCTTAAGCAATTATGCGGAGATAGGTTCTCAGACCGAGCGGCAGCGCTTTGGTTATCTGTGTTTATACTATCCCCTTCCCGTTGGCTTGGTCTGCCAATTTGGCAGTTTTCTTTGAGCAATCGGTTGTATGTACGGTAGGGGATGTATTGTAAAGGATTGTAACCAGAAAACCGTAGAAGCAAAACACAAGCCCAGGAATATTTTCCAGCTAGGATAGCTTCGACGACTTGATTAAACTGTTCGGGATTTATGGTTTTGTCAAGATTGGGATTAGAACAGGGAATTCGATAAGTCATAGCGATCGCCCTTTTTACTAAACTGTTTTTTGCGTTTTATAAATTGATGCCGCCTTTTTGCACCTGCCGGATCGGATCTAGCAAGATGTCGGCGATGCGACGATGCCGGATGATAATATCAGCGGTCGCTGTCTGACCCGCCTTAAAGTGGATGGTTTGATTATTGGCGGTGACAGAGTTACGGTCTAGCGCGACTTCCACCCGATAAACCGCGCCGAGTCGTTCATCGGGTTTAGCATCGGGGGATACGGATAGTACCTTCCCGGAAACGGTACCGTAGTCTTGATAAGGAAAAGCGTCAAATTTGATTTGCACCGACATTCCTGTCTTGACAAAGCCTGCTTCTTGATTGGGCAAGCTAGCCAATAAAATTAGAGGTGCTTTGTCAGCAGCCAGTTCGGCAACGGTCTGTCCAGGTTGCACAACAACGCCTGTGTTGTGGATGTTGAGGGATGACACGACACCATCTACGGGAGCGTAGAGAAACCGCTGTTTTAGCTTGCTCTTAGCACTGGTAAGCAGATTTTTATTTTCAGCAATTTTAGCTTTGAGCTGGGTGATTTCTACTTCCAGTTGCTGAATTTGCTGCTGTGCCTCTAACTGCGTTCGGCGTGCTTCGGCTTGCTTCTGGTGCAGCTGTGCTTGCAGTTGCTCGGCTTGGGCTTGAGTTTGCTGGAGTTCGCCTTGGGTTTCGGTAATGGTGCTTTGGCGATCGCGTAATGCTTGCTCGGCTTGAAACAGTTGTTCCTTGACACCCGTATCCTCTTCCAGCTTGTTTTTGGTAATAGCACTTTGGCGATCGCGTAAAACTTGCTGGGAATCAAACAGATATTTTTTGGCGATCGCACCTTCTTCCACCAGAGGCTTAAGCCGTTCCACTTCCTCAGCCGCCGCCGCTGCATCCGCTTGCCGTTGCACCAGCAGTTCTTGTGCCGTACCGGAGAGCGGTTTTAGGCGTTCTAGTCTTGCCTGATTTGCCGCTGTATCCGCCAGATATTCAGTCAGCAGCTTTTGGGAAGCAGCTGTCTTGGCGTTAGCTTGGGCGATCGCAGCAGCAGCAGCCTCAACGTCCGCCTTAGCAATTTCCGCACGAGTTCCGCTTTCTTGACGCATTTTTTCAATAAGCGTTTGCTTCTGGCTTAACTCGATTTGGTTGGTTCCCAGCATTTGCTCTAACCGTTCCACTTCACCAGCAGCAATTTGAGTATCCAGTTCCACCAACATCTGCCCGGCTTTCACCGCTTGCCCTTCTTTGACGGCAATATTAACAACCTTGCCCATTTCCACCGGGTCAATTTTATAAACCTCCCCTTTAGGCACTAATCGCCCTTGGGCGTGTCCCACTTCGTCAATTTGCCCAAAGCAAGCCCACACAGCAAATGCCGCACAAAAAACTAACCCTCCCAATACCAGTTTTTGGGGAAGTGTTGAAGGCGGCTCTTCCAGCACATTTTGTAGGGAAGTAGACCAGTTGCCCGAAGCAGGTGCTGAGTGTTTCGGCTCTTGGCTTCCGGCTCTAGTGCGGAGTGAAAAGCCAGAAGATTTGGGTTCTGATTGGGGACTTTGTACGGAGACAGCTGTACCTCCATAGATAGATGCAGCCTCACTACTTCTATCGTCAGATAGGTCTACGGGAAGGTCTTCCCAGCTATTCTCAACAGCAGCCGATAATGTGGCTGGCGGGTTAAAGGACTCTGAGTTGGAAATCGGTACGATTCGTTTTTCCATATTAGTCAGGCAGAATTAAGAAATTCAGCGTCAATAGCCTTGTATTACCTCGATTTATCCAGAATTGCCTTATAGATTGCCTGAGTTCTATCGGGTTGATGGCTCAATCTTTGGCTCACCTCTTCTAGTTGCCAATTCAGAACCCAATACTTTTTGGTTAAGGCTTGATCCCCCTAACCTCCCTCTTTTACGGGGGTTAGGGGGATCTCCTTGGACTAAACATCGTTAACCGAGATGTATTGATTCAGAACCCAAGAACATCGAGAGTTATCCGAGGTATGCAAGTTGGATTAAAGATCGAGCTGCTGTTGCGCTAGGTGATAATAAAGACCTTGCAGCGCAATTAGTTCCTCGTGGGTGCCGCGTTCAACCAAAATGCCTCGATCTAGCACTAGGATGCAATCGGCTCCGCGAACGGTAGACAGTCGGTGAGCAATAATAAAACTCGTGCGATCGCGACTAATACGAGCAAGATTCTGCTGAAATCGGCGTTCGGAATCTGTATCTAGAGAGCTGGTGGCTTCATCTAAAATCAGGATGCGAGGATCGCCGAGTAAAGCACGAGCGATCGCAATCCGTTGTCGCTGTCCTCCAGAGAGATTTGTACCCCGTTCCCCAACTTTCGTGTTGTATCCCAAGGGCATATCTTGAATAAACGCATGGGCTTCTGCCAGTTTAGCAACTTCCACCACTTGCTCTAGCGTATACTCGTCAGCGTAAAGCGTGATGTTTTCTATAATAGTTCCCGAAAACAGAAAACATTCTTGCGGCA
Source organism: Funiculus sociatus GB2-C1 (assembly GCF_039962115.1). Classification (NCBI taxonomy): domain Bacteria; kingdom Bacillati; phylum Cyanobacteriota; class Cyanophyceae; order Coleofasciculales; family Coleofasciculaceae; genus Funiculus; species Funiculus sociatus. The sequence goes on from NZ_JAMPKJ010000107.1 coordinate 6,944, forward strand.
CCACACCCAACTGCCTTCGTAACGATTGGGGAGAAGCGTGGCGAATATCGTGTCCATCTACACAGATCCGACCGCTGGTGGGGTGATATAAACCTTGTAGCAGACTGACTAAGGTACTTTTGCCGGAACCGCTGCGCCCTACAATCGCCACGGTTTGCCCAGCGCTCACCTCAACGGAAATATTTTGCAGCGTGTTGCGCTCCTGCTCCTGAGAGTAGCGGAACGTAACATTTTCTAACTTCATCTCGCCCCGCAGCTGAGGCAAAACGAGTAGAGGTTGTTGGGGATTTTCTTCAGGTTGGGCTGAAAATACATCATTCAGCCGTTCCACAGAAACCATCACTTCTTGCAGTTCATCCCAAAGGTTCACTAACGCCAGCACGGGGCTGATAACATTGCCAATCAGCATATTGAATGCGACAAATTGACCGATAGTGAGCTGCTCTTGGATTACCAGTGTGGCTCCGTACCAAAGCAATGCGGTACTACCCAAGGTATTAATTAAGCCGCCAGTTGCTTGCAAGCCATTCGCCAGCTTTTGACCGCGAAATCGCGCATTTAACGTCCCAGTCAAACGATCTTCCCAACGCCAGCGCAACTCTCGCTCTGCTGCTGCTGCTTTTACCGTGGCAACACCGTTCATCATTTCCACGAGGGAAGAGTTTTGCGCCGCTTCCTCAGCAAAGACTTCCCGCGACACCTTTCTGAGGAATGGACTCGCCACAACGGTTAAAATCGCAATCGGGGGAATCAGCGCCAAAACCAAGAGTGTCAAACGCCAGTTGTAATACGCCATCAACCCCACATAAACCACTGCCATTGAGGCGTCTAACCAAGCGGTGACAGCTTGGCGCGTTAGAAATATCTGAATTTTCTGGTTTTCCTGCACCCGCGTGATAATGTCTCCCACATGACGGGATTCAAAAAACTTCAGGGGTAAGGTTAGGGTATGGCTGATAAAGCCACCAATCAAGGTAAGGTCTAATCGGTTGGCAAAATAGTCCAGCAAGTATTGGCGAATGGCAGTTAGACCGATGCGCCAAACGCCGAACAGCAGCAACCCGATGGCGAAGACGTGCAGGGTGATGAAGCTTTTGTTGACAACAACCCGATCGAGAATGATTTGAGTAAATAGGGGGGTAATCAGTCCAAAAATCTGAATTAGCAAAGATGCTAAGATAATTTGCCCAATTAGGGAGCGGTAAGGCCAAAGTACGCCCCAGAAGCTACTGAGGGAGTGTTTCTGGTCGGTTTGCGCGGTTTGCAGTCGTTCTGTGGGGTCGAGGAGTAGGGCGTATCCCGTCCAACTGGCTTGAAATTCCTCTAGGGAGAGCGATCGCCTGCCTACTGCGGGATCGGCAATCAGGATGCGCCTCCCTTTGATTTGGTAGACAACGACATAATGATCGCCTTGCCAGTGGGCAATCCAAGGGTTAGTCCGATCTACCAAGCGGCTTAAAGAAGCCCGCACGGGACGCGCATGAAACCCGACGCTTTCGGCAGCAGTAGCTAAGCCTTTAGTCAGGGAGGCACCGGAACGCCCTACGCCAGCTAGATTGCGGAGGGAATTCAGGCTAAACCGTTTGCCCCAATACTGTCCGATCATTGCTAAGCAAGTGGCACCGCAATCGGCGGTACTCTGCTGTTGAATGAATGGATAGCGTTGTCCTAACAATCGCCGAGGCTTTAATGGTTTGGGAAAAGCAATTGGTTGTTGGTTGTCTGTTCCCTCTTCTTTTCCTCCTGTTGATGAAAATGACGAAAGGGGAGTTTGTCCGTTATTCAGTGACGGCTGAGGATTGACACAGACGCGATGAATCGGCATTACCGCCTGATGAGTCGTTAGCTTTTGATATCCGTTGCTAGCACTATCGCTGGATACAACTGCTAAAACCGGCGCGATCGCGATCGCTGCTTCCCAATGTTGTATGGGCAGATGGTAAACCACTAAATCTGTCTGTGCAACCCAATCTGTGGGCGTTGGATTTGGATATCCCCAGCTTTCTCCTACTGTTGGTGGCTGCAATCCTTGAATTTGCCCATTTCCAAGCCAGAAGCGACCCGTTTCTGCGGGAATATACTCCAGCGACTCTCCAGCAGAGATCCGTATTTCTACTAGGTAGGGTAAGAGTTGCCGCAGACTTAGGCTGGGAAGCGATCGCAATTCTGTAGCGGTTTTTAAGAAAATTAGACATTGCCGCTCCTGAGAGAGTTTCAGCAAGTAGTCTCTCAGATTGGGAAGTCGCTCTAACCAAGTTTCCAATTGTGCAATTGGAATCCTTGCTGCTACACCTACACTAGCAGCGATCGCTTTTGGCATCCTTACGCTTAGGGCGCTTTGTAGCTCCATATTGCCGAATAAAGCTTCTGCACCAAAAGTTTCGCCTGCTTCCAGTACTAGAGCGGAAACTTCTCTTCCCTGCGTAGCATCAAAACCAAGCAGCCGTACCCGACCTTGGCAAATTATATAAAACCAATCAGTGTTTTCTCGATCTGGTTCACCATGAACGGAATTCCCTGAGAGAGGGGATACATAATAGCTAACCAAGGGATCGCCAAGTTGAAACTCACACATTTCAAACACTTGGTTAAATTCCGATGCCTGATTGGGATCTGATTGAGATAGCCTCAGTAGGTTGAGGATATTTGCAAGACTATGGGAAGCGTTCTCAAGGTTCCGAGGCGGAGGATGCTCTGGCAATCCTAACATCCGATTCATTTATTAGCCTCTTAGCTTTCAAAGTTTAACTTTGTTCGTTTTAGGTTTTTGTTAAAAACACTAAGAAAAGGGTAACGGCATTTCCCCTTTGATCATGTATTAGTGAATTTACGTAGGTGCTGTCAATATAGCCTCTAAAAATTTATCAAATCTTTACTCCAAGTTTATAAAATCTTTATTTTGGTTTCATGATAAAAAATATGAAGAGCTTTAACAGAAGTTATAAGACAATTTTATATTTTTATGCCTACCTAAACTAAGCCAGAAAATTGGAACATTTAAGACATGATGATTTAAAACATCTGTAACAGATTCTTTTTGATGGCAAAGACATCTAGAGGCACTACGGGAAATGCCAATGTACACACAAGTGGAGTCTGAGCAAGTTTCCATCCGCGGAAAAACGACATCCAACTGCCGCAGACCATGAACCAGAGTGGGCATTCCAGGGGACGCTGGGAACGATAACCCGACCATCCTCCCCGTCGGGCAATTAACCAGGTTGCCCAAGCTAAAGAATTGGGGAGATAAGGATTTTGCTGTTTTTGAATGCGTCTTTGCAACAAAGGTGCCAGTTAGTCAGGTAGTGCTGCTGCTCCGAAGTGAAAGCAACCGAGGAACAGCAGGGCTTCTCGTGCGGTTTGCTCTCGGAGAGGATCGTCTACTACCTGCACGGTATAAGCCCTTCACACGGTTGGGCACTTAAGGTAGTAGCGCGTCTAGGCTAAAATGCTGGGTTGAACAAATGTGGAAAAGGTTAAATTTCAAGCTTTTTATCCCTCAGCAAACCCAGCAAATTAAGCTTGTCGCCCTACTACTTGCTCTCCAATTGTCGTTTATCTGAGAAGTATTGAGTTGCGTTGAGGTTAGCATTACCTAAAGAATGATTATATTTCGTTGGGTTTCGCTGGCGCTCAACCCAACCTACTTTTGACTGAATCCATTTGTTGGTATGCAGGCTGAAAGTTTCTGTTGTAATTATGAATTGGGCTGAGGTTTGATTACACCAATTTTTGTATATATTGGGTGGATTAATCGCCTTAAAGTAGGCAATTCTTTAGCAAAAAGTAACGAGCCTAAGATACAAAAACTGCCAGCAATAATTAATGTGTTGGGCGCGCCTATTTGATTTGCTAAACTACCAGCAAATAAATTCCCTAAGGGAACGACACCAAAAAATGCCATTGTGTAGATGCTCATCACCCGTCCGCGTTTATCATCTTCGACAATTGTTTGAACAACTGTGTTACTAGATGTAAATTGCATAATAAAACCCAATCCCACGATTAACATCATCAGTAGAGAAAGCGCCAGTATGCGGGATAAAGAAAAACCAATTAGCCCAATTCCCATAAAGGCTGGTGAATAAGCAATGAATTTTCCTAGCCCTAAAACGCTTTGTCGTGTAGTTAGATAAACCGCACCTACTAACGCTCCAACTCCGGAAGCAGCCATTAGAAAACCTAAAGTTTCAGCACCGCCGCCAAGAATTTTAGTGGCAAAAATTGGCACGAGAACGGTATATTGCATTCCCATAAAGCTGACTAAAGCCAGCAACAGGATAATGGCGCGAATGGGTGGAAACCCAAAAGTATATACAAATCCTTCTTTCAATCTCTGCCAAGGATGAGTATTTGTAACGTTGAGTTTTTTGGGCTTAAGCTTCATTGCTAATAAAGCAGCAATCACAGCAATGTAACTGAGTCCATCAATTAAAAAACAGTAAGCAGATCCAACTGAAGCAACAAGTAGTCCTCCAATAGCAGGGCCAATTAATCTGGCTCCATTAAACATAGAAGAATTAAGAGCGATCGCATTCGCTAAATCGTCTTTTCTTTCTACGATTTCTGGCACGAAAGCTTGACGGGCTGGCGCATCAAAGGCGCTGACAACTCCTTGAAATATACTCAAAAATATCAGATGCCAAATATTTACTATTCCTGTAAACGCTATAAAAGCAAGCGCTAAGGATTGGATCATAGAAAGTATTTGAGTAATGACTAAGATCCGGTGGCGGGGGAATTTATCTACTAAAACACCCCCAATAGGGGTGAGAATAAAGCTAGGAAATTGACCTGCGAATCCCACCAAACCGAGTAATAATGCGGAATTAGTCAGGCTATAAACTAGCCAAATCGTAGCAACTTGAGTCATCCAACTTCCAATTAGAGAAAGCCCCTGACCTCCAAAAAATAACCGATAATTTCTCGATTTCAATGCCGGGAGAACAGGCATTAGTTTGATAGGATTTCTCTTCATATACCTTGGTCGTTTTTGCCTCAAACCTACAGGAGCATATATTATATTTTGTAAAGTTACTTAAAAAATTACTGCAATCCCTCTGTCAACGGAGGGAAGTAACCAAGGATTGTGCATTAACAAAGTGTGGGATAAACGGCAAAATTATGCCAACTCCAAGAAGTATCCGCCACCCCAGCCCGCTGGGCGGCAGTTGTCCCTAAGCGACTATGCTCCCAAATCCAGTTAAAGTAGCTTACTACCAGTCGCGTAGCCACTTTTGTCTGCTCCCACACCTTGCCAAATTTGTTTTGTCGGCGATGCCACCTAGCTGTCTGCTGCCGGACAATCCCGTTGGTGCGTTCTAAACGTTGTGGGCGTTGCTGAAAGGATAATGTTATTTATAGACTAAAATAATTGGTAGTGCTACATAAGTAATGATGCATTGTAGTGATGGATAAAGTACCAGATAGCACCAATGTGGTTCTCCAACGATTTTGAAAAGGACAAGGTTTTTCGGACTAGGCGAGAT
>NZ_JAMPKJ010000108.1 GCF_039962115.1 Funiculus sociatus GB2-C1
CGTTTGGTAAGAAAAACTCTTTCGTTCTCTAAAAAACTCTCCAATCATATAGGAGCTATTTGGTATTTTATTCATGAATATAACGCCAGTTTATCTATAGAATGAAAAACTGGCGTTATCATTACTATGCAGGACTACCGAATTTCTATCTGTGGTTGAACCTCTGGTTGGATTTGAGCTTCAACAAGTGGTGCATAAATCGGGATATTAACTCCTACAGCCTCAAAACTAACCACGAGCGAATAGGGAACAGTAGCATCTGGATCATTGTTCCAACCTTCATGTCCAACTACTGCAATACAAAAAGCTTCTGTAAGTTCAAATGACTTTACGGTAGTCCAATCTTTCTGAAGAGTGCCCGCACTTCTAGAGACACCCTCAATTTTTCCATGCTTTTTTGTTTTTTTACCAAGAGTCCATTTAAATCCCTCTCCCTTATCTCTAGGAGAATCTAATTCCTTTAAAATCCTATTCAGAAATCGTTCTGGCTCTTCTCCTTTCTGACTACACTCCCAGTCAAGCCAAGTTGAAAGATATTTTCTGCGATTTCTACGGGTACGACGTGGTTGTGCTTTGTAAGATAAGGTGACTTCCACGCGAATATCAAAATCTTCTCCTTGAGTTCGTAATTGTTCTGGCAGGTTTACTTGGTAAACATGAGCTTGTCTAGCCCTAATAAGACGCTCACCTCTTGTGATTAAAGTGATACGACTAAGAGAATTATTCAAAGCACGTTCAAGATTTGGGATACCATAACCCATTAAACGAATAGTATCTAGTTTTTCCTCTGCCCATTCTGGTAATCTAGCTGATTGTACTATCAGTGCACGGTATAGAAGACAGTTTTCATCAGGTAACTCAGCAGCAAGACACGCCGCAATATGGCTCACTTTTGGTGCTGCAAATGATGTCCCCACAGTATCAGCAGCAACTGCTGGACCAGCATTCAAAGTTGAGCGCACTAATTCAGGACAAACATTTTTAGGGTAAGTAATATTGGGTGGTGTACATTCATCTTTGACTAAATCTCCACCATATTCAACTACTTCTGGTTTAATCGTCTCCCAAATTCCTAAACCAGAGCATGAAAATGCTGAGGGTTTATCTTTTTGTGATATCGAAGAATAAGGTGGTACATGATAAGAAGCTGAAGAAATTGAGCCGACAGTTAAAGCTTGAAAACTTTGTGCAGGGTTAGCAACTCTGCATGAATCTTTTAACAAATAATCTGGCCAGAGCCGACTTGCTTCAAGATGCTCTTTCACAGATAATCTTGTTTTACCACTTTTCCTGTCTAGCCTATCTAAAGGTAAATTGCCTGCTGCCACAATAAAAAGAATATCCTTTTGCCAGGTCAGATTATCTATAGCCGCTGCCCAAGCACTCATATATTGAGTTCGGCAGGGAAGTGAGCCAGTAATAGAGTGGTTAAAAATCTTCGTTCCAGTTTTATTTGCGTAATAAAACTCCACAATATCAGCCAATAGAGTAGGGGGAAATAGCTGCTCAGGTAGTTTACATTTATCGTCAAGAACTCTGGCATTTTGAATCCAGCAGACAGCTTTTTCTGCGCCACTACGAGGTATAGTTTTGGGATACAGCACTGCACCAGCTACTCTAGTTCCATGTCCACCATTACTAACATAATCAGCCGTTTCTTCAGTCTTTCCAGGAATCCAAGACCTTGAGTTTTCTGAATCAATTGCTGCCTTGAGAAGAGAATGTCTTTCTTGAATACCGCTATCTATCACGCATACTTTAGGAGCGTTTGATTCTGGTGGTTCGAGCTGAAACGGTGGAGGAGCAGCATCAGGTAATCCTTCCCTCTTAAGAATTTCAGCAAATTCATCTGGCTCAGTAACATCAAAAATATAAGGAAAGTTCAAAACTAAATCTTTTAAACCTTTGCCTGATATTTGAATACGGCAAGAAAAGCTGTCTGGTAGTTCAGCATATTTAGGAGTATCACCATCTCTAAAATCTAAAATTTTTCCTTGATACTCTTGAACAAAATCTGTAAATTCATCTTCTCGTTGTGATTTAAGATCATCCCATTGCTGATAAGTGAAATTACGTTTATTTATCCAATTATTAATTCTTTTAGTGTATTTTTCATCACTCTCTTCTTCCTTGCGTTTTTGGAAATCAGGTAATTGTGACTTAGTACCTACACAGGCAATTCCTACATCCACAATATATATATACTTGTCTCCAATCTGATTCCAGTGATTTAGCAATTCTGGTGAGAGGATATATTCTGGTCTCCTAGTCCCATCCAGAATGTCCCATATCTCCGAAACTTTTTTACCCCCTGTCTCTTCATTAATAAATTTTTCTATCTTTTTTTGTAGTTTACTAAAATCTGAATCGTCAGCAGAGGCACCAATAATATACCCATCTTCTAATTCAGCAATTACCTCAATTCCATATTTTCTAAGCTCTTCTGCATCAAATGCAGTGGGATCAATCTGTAAAATGATAGGTACAGCTTTTTCAGGAAGTAAGGGCTTTCCTTCTTCCTCGCGTTTTTCTTGAGTATCTTGCCAATAAGAAACTAAGGAGTCTACTGAACTCTTTAGCTTAGTTCCATGTCCCCATCTATCACTTAAATTTGCAGTAGTTTGAGGATTTTGTTCTCTTTTTCCTCCCTGTGGAGATGCAGCCGTTCCTTGTATTGTCAGGTTAAGCTGGATATGCGGAAACCGCTCAGAGCGTTCAACCATTTAGTTCTCCAGACACCAAAAATAAATTTCAGGACACTTTGATTTCTTTAATAGCTTCTTCTAAATGTTCCTGAATAACTAGCTCCTCTCGCTCAAGAATTGCTCGTTTAGCTGCATCTTGTGCAACTCTCACAGCTTGAGCAGCAGAAAAACCTTCCATCTGTTTAATGATACTAGACCAGTTGATAGAGCCTACTTCAATTGCAGATAGTGTATCTTTCAGTATAAATCCTAACTCTTTTTCTCCAGGCTTGGGTACTTCTATCAAGTCATCAAACCGTCTCCAAAGGGCAGTATCAAGAGATTTGTTGAGGTTTGTTGCTGCTACTAGAAGACCAGAGGAAGGCTCATATTCATCTAAAATTTGGAGAAAGGTATTAACTACTCGCTTGATTTCTCCTACTTCCTGAGAATCTTCGCGTGACTTAGCAATCGAGTCACATTCATCAAGAAACAACAAACAAGGGTTTTTTGAGGCATCCTCAAATACAAGTCTCAAATTGCTTGCAGTTTCGCCCAAAAAAGACGACACCATTGCATCAAATCGAACTTTGACGAGTGGCAAACCTGTATTCCAAGCTAAACGCTCTGCTCCCAAAGTCTTTCCACAACCTGGAGAACCGTACAAAAGAATTTTTTGCCTATAGCGCAGTCCATGATGAGCTAGCCTATCTCTTGCTGCATATTCGCGCTCAATTCGCTGGAAACGTTTCTCAACAGCATCAGGCAGCACCATGTGATGCCGCAGTTTGTCCCTTGGCATGACGGTGACTAAAGGAAGATTGAACCGCTTACTGGTTGGCAGTTCACTCAGAGCCTGTAGGTTTTCCGATACCAAAGAGGCTGGCTTAGTGTTTGAAGCAGGCTTCTCCTTCTGGCTCTTTTTCTTTATGTTCTCTAACTGGTCAGCTAGCAGCGTATGTCCCTTGCTGCGCTCTTCCTCAATCACTAGGTACGTCAGTTTGTCAATCGCCTCTGTGTCGGAAGTAGCGATCGCTTTAAAAATTCTCTTGAGAAGCTCAGCTTTCATACGCCCCTCAGTATAAGGGGTAGTGCAAGGCTATTTTAGCCAACTACTACCTTTATTTTTTATTTTAGTACATATGTACTACTACTAAGATGATAAGCCTAAAATAGGGTTTCACAGAGTAGAAGCACTCACTCCTTGTTAACCAGCATTCCGTAAAATGCGATCGCTCACTCACCCCCTCCCAACTTTGACCGCATCGCTTGCCACGCCTCAATCTGCTGCTGTAACTGCTGGATGCGACTCAGTTTATCCAAACAATACCCAAATTTTTACAGATATAAAAGCTGAAAATTCGGCTGCTATATAAGGTTGAAGCTTTAGGATATTTGCCCAACGTGATAAATATTTTTTAGCAATATTTATGGATGAGTGATATGGGTATTTGGGGGAAAATGCCAATAATTTGCCGATGATTTAATTGTCGGATGCGATCGCGCCCATCGAAGCATTGAAATTTTCCCATATGCGTCGCCGCAGATGGCACTGCACTACTTGGTAAATTGGATACCTAGATACAGAAATTTACCCAAAATCAACACAACATTTAACAATATTGAGTTGCGCCCCATTCCTCCCTAAAATTAAACCATTCTGGATTTGCTCTTGACCTGGAGGAATTATGACCCATCGTCCAATTATTCTTGGCATAGTCGGCGACAGCGCCGCTGGTAAAACAACACTGACGAAGGGAATTGCTCAAGTCTTGGGTGAAGAGGATGTCACAGTCATCTGTACTGATGATTATCACCGCTACGACAGGAAACAACGTGCTGAGTTAGGAATCTCGGCGTTGCACCCAGACTGCAACTACGTGGATATCATGGAACAGCACCTGTCCCTGCTACAAAACGGACAACCCATACTTAAACCAATTTATAATCACCACACAGGAGCCTTCGATCCGCCAGAGTATATCAAACCAAGTAAGTATGTGATTGTTGAAGGATTGCTCGGTTATTCTACTCGTCTAGCGCGTGATTGCTACGATGTGAAAGTGTATCTCGCACCGCCGGAAGAACTGCGATACGAGTGGAAAATCAAGCGCGATACCATGAAGCGCGGCTACACAAGAGAACAGGTTCTCGAACAACTGCAAAAACGGGAATCTGACTCAGAAGAGTTTATCCGTCCTCAGCGTCAGTGGGCAGATATGATAGTAACTTTCTACCCGCCTCAGGATGATACACAAGAAGTAAATTCCCATCTGAATGTGCGTTTGGTACTTAGACCGACTATTCCACATCCAGACATGACCAATATTTTGAGTCCAGGGAGTGACAATTCTCAATCGCCAATCCGTCTGGAACTAGACCGGGATATGAGCAAGCCAGTTGATGTGCTTGAAGTTGACGGTCATGCTACTAGCGAACAGGTTGTGCAGGTAGAGCGAGTTCTATGCAGCACAGTACCAACTTTAATGCCTTTCTGTAGCCGGGAAGGAAACCCCGATATTGGTAAGCTTATTGGTACAACTGGGGAAACGCTTCAGAGTTACCCGTTGGCTCTGACGCAGTTACTCGTAGCGTATCATATGCTCAAGGCAGCTGATATTCACCAGCCGGGAATTCAAAGTTAAAAATTTAAGAATTGGGATTCTTAAATTTGGTGATATTTGGGAAAACTAAATATAGTCTTTCCCAGTGCATTTATGACTTATTGCCTCAGAATTGCAGATATACCCCTGAGTGAGCGACCCCGCGAACGATTAATGGCTCAGGGAGCCAAAAATCTCGCTACAGCTGAACTAATTGCAATTCTGTTAGGCACGGGTCAGGGACATGGTAAACTGTCAGCTGTTGGACTTGGGCAATACATATTACAGGAATTAAGTCAACACCAGCGCGATCCTTTAGAAATGCTGCGGGATATTAGCGTTCAGGAGTTGATGAAGATTCCTGGTGTGGGGCTTGCAAAGGCAGCGACAATTCTGGCGGCGGTTGAGTTGGGAAAACGGGCGTTTCAATCTCGTCCAGGCGATCGCACTACTATCGATTCTCCAGCAGCAGCAGCAGCAGCGCTAAGTCACGATTTGATGTGGCAGGTGCAAGAGCGATTTGCAGTGGTGCTGTTGGATGTCAAAAATCGCTTGATTGGCACTCAAGTCATTACTATTGGCACCGCGACTGAAACTTTGGCTCCTCCCCGCGAAATTTTCCGGGAGGTGCTTCGCCAGGGTGCAACGCGGCTAATCATAGCGCACAATCATCCATCTGGAAGTGTTGAACCAAGTGAAGAAGATATTAATCTGACACGCCAGTTGTTGATAGGAGCGCAATATTTAAGTATTCCTCTGCTGGATCATTTGATTTTGGGACATGGCGAGCATTTGAGTCTGCGTCAGACAACAAGTTTATGGGATGAATATCCGCAGGGAGATTGAAAAAAGGCAATCATGAAAGGTATCTCGAATGTTGGAAACCGCATCTCTTCAGAGTGCGGAGGAAAACAAGAGAAATTTTGTAGGCTGGGGAGCCACCCCCGTGCGGGGTTTCCCCTATTGACGGGCGTGGCGTTTGAGGAACGAAACCCAGCACTACTCAGGGTAATTAATCGAGTCGTCACCTTCCATAAAATCCTCTAAGTCGTCGAAATCTCCTAAAAAGGCGTATCTCTCGTTAAGAGTCTCAGGCTGGGAATCCCAATCATCAGGAGCCTCATCTGTTGGGGAAGGGTGAGTCTCCCAGAGTGCGCTCTCAGGCTCAGCCTGGGAGCGAGGATATGTAGTAGTGTCTTCTAAGGAAGTGTATTCTAGGCAATGTCCTGCTGGATCGACGACTAATCCTGAGAGGGGACTATCAGCACATTGGCATTGACTTTTTTTATTGTTAAAGTGCTGACACATCGCACAACATTTAACTCCGGAAACTTGCGCCGTTTCTATTGCCAAATGCTGCTCGTTTAAGGGCCTCAACTTTAGATTAATACCGTCCCACTTAGCTCTGAGTATGCCTTTGGCGGATAACATTTGCCAACGGGGGTCAGATTCTACTACTGAAGCGGGGATACGCAACCAAGCACCATCAACTTCGGCTTCAACGTTTACCTCAAATTCTTGTGGTAGGGAAATTTGGGCGACGCGAGATCGAGAAATATGGGCAGGTACAGATCCAAATTCAACTGCTTCTCCAACTGCGGGGATGTGGATGTAGTGTTTCTTTTGCAGTTCTCCGGAACGCGCTAGCTCGTGCAAAGCGTCGCGAGAACCGTGAATCAAAATCAGGTGTTTGGGATTAACGCGGTGAATTACTTGTGTTAATCCTACTTTGTCGGCGTGGGCGCTAAGGTTAAACCGCTTGACTTGCGCTCTGACGGTAATTTCTTTCCCGTCTAATTCGATGGTGTCGCCTGTTTGCAGGTTTTGCAACATTCTACCGGGTGATTCTTCGTCAGTGTAGCCGGAAATAAAGACGGCAGCATTTTCTCTTTCTAATAGAAGTGTTGCATAGTAAACTGATGGCCCTCCGGTGAGCATTCCGGAACTGGCGACAATTACACTGGGTTTAGCGATCGCAAGTGGTCTTTCTCTGGGCGAAGCTATCGGGATAATCGGTGGCTGGGACTTTTCATCAAAGAATGGTTCCTGCTTCTGCGATGCGAAATTCTGCACCTTCAAAGGCAGTAATTCTAGATTGTCCCGAAACACATCTGTCACCGCCCGCACCAATCCATCCACGTAGACAGGGATAGAGAGTTTGTGAAATAATTCAGATGTGCGAATTGCCAGTAAAATTTCCTGCGCGCGTCCAAGAGCGAAGGCGGGAATCAGAACATTACCGCCTGCTTGAACAACGGATGCGATCGCGCTAATCAAAGCTGTCTCTTGATTCTTTCTAGCAGGATGCGTATCACCGCCATAGGTAGACTCGGTAATTAATATATCCGCTTGGGGCAAGTCTGCCAAACGCAATCCTTCCGTCGTTCGGGAACTGCTGGTGTTATAGTCACCCGTATACAGCAGACTCCGCTCTCCATACCTGAGATAGATGCAAGCTGCCCCAACAATGTGACCAGCATTGATAAACCTCACCTTTAGTCCTGGTAAAGGTTCAAAGTCTGTGCCAATGGGTTGGGTTTCCAGACGGAACAAAGTGCTAGTTAAGTCAGCTTTATCGAATAACGCCGGACTATCCTCATTTAATTGCTGCACCTTCAGGCAATCTTGCAACATGATGTGAGCAATTTCTCTAGTACCTGGAGTGCAAATCATCCGCACACCAGAAAATCTGGTGTGAAAGACTGGTACAGCGCCGATGTGGTCTTGATGGGCGTGGGAAATGAGAAGTAAGTCGGGGTTTTTTAGGTAATTCAGCGCTGGGAGAGGGTCGTATCCTTTGGGACGAGTGCCACAATCCAATACAATTTCGTAAGGGCCTATTTCGACTTGGAAGCAAGAAGCCCCGATTCCCAAAGCTGCCCCCAACGGTCGAACTACGAGTTGTGTAGCGTCTGTTGCGACTGGTAAATCAGATGCAGGCGGGGGGTAATGATAGATTTTAGCCTTTGATGACCGTCCGCCTACGTGAATTCTTGCTCGTTGACCAGTCAAGCTATTTGTTGCTTCCCACTCCCACCCTACTCGGCGACGAGTTGGGGTTGAAAGTAACCAGTTATCTGGTTCACTGGATAGTTGTTCTAGCGCCGCAGTTGCTAGATGGGTAGGGGCTTGGGGTTCAGGGGATAAAGGAAGGGATGATGCGGATAGGGATGATGCGGATTCTGGTGTTGAGTTGCGATCGCACTCCTTCGATAATGGTTGATTATCCGTTGTTTCTGTTGTTTCCTCCAACCGCATTCCTTCCCTAACGTGGAGGGCGCATCCCACACGCACAGCAGTACAAGACCACATCTGACCCACTTTCATCTGGGAGTCTGGGTTGAGTAAAGTAAGCTTTAGGGTTTTTTCGCCGGGACGCTTTACCTTGAACTGTACGCACTGATGACGCTTCCCAAGTTGCACCACCCGTCCCACAATCTGACAAACGTCTGCGATCGCGTCTTCTGTGGGAGTTGGCTTGACATCAACTATACTCAAATTTGATATTGTGCCTGTGGAATCTGTGCTAGGAATTACCTGCCATAACATCTCCCCTGAGGGGTATTCTTCTTTAGGCTTACTAACGCTTATCGTTGTGGAATCTCGGCACACAAGGCACAGCCCTTTTTCAACGGCAGCAAGTTGCCCAACAATGGTAAATTCAAAGGTGTTTATCGTAGATGGGTCAACATCTGTTAAAAGGCTTTCTTGGCACTCTGCTTTCTGGTTAGTTTGGGTCATTACTTCTTTCTGGTTGGAGGAACCCAATAGCAGGATTTTAGCTCTGAAAGGCTTTTTATACCATTTTTTGATTTTGCTGCTATATTTACGCTTACTCTAGCAGCTTGCCTTGCGAAATCACCAGTAACCTACCATTCGTCAATTGGCGGGCATTGCCCACGCTACAGTAGGTTCAGATTAATACTGCTAAACAGGTGAGAAAGTTGCCAATATCAAGCAAATTGGCATCGCCTGATTGGTTGACCCAAAAGAATGATGTTCTTTGCTGGGGTAAGAGCAAAGATTTATATATAGCAGTCCTTACCTGTCGCAGGCATGACGCTTGTGCTACAAACAAAAAAATATTTCACTTGTTTAGGGCTGCTATAGATTACTTAATTCTTTTCATATCAAATGAAAACTATTTTGAAACCGCTATTTGCCCATATTACCGGGACTTCTGCTTTGTTAATTACGTCCGTTTCCTTATTTGGCGGACAGACTCCTGCTACTGCTAACCCAGAGTTCAACTCGATATCTCCTGCACAAGCACAACAATTCAATCGCGACTTAATTCCTTCAAGTTCGCAAGAGTTTTTTAGGCAAGGACGGGAGAAGCTGGAAAGAGAAATCGAAATTTTGAACAGGCGGCGGCTTTTGAACTCACCTGTTCTCAAAGATGATAACTTGCCAAGGATAGAGGATTCTTTCCCAGACAAGGAAAGTGATTTTAGGGAGAATTCTAATAACTAACTGAGCGTCTTTTGGCTGGTTTGGGTGGGAGAGCGATCGCGCAACCTATTGAGTGTAGAGTTTAACAGGCTTTAGAGGATGCGATCGCTCTCAAATGCTAACAAGCTTTGCAAAACTGACTTGTATGCAGCACAGCTTCACCATGATCGGGAATCCAAGCTACCCATTCATCCTCAGACTTCTGACACAGTAGCAGTGCCTCATCATAGCTGAAACTACTCGGAAGCTCCAGCAGCTGTACCCACATCGACTCTTGGTAATCTAACTCCGATGGGGTTGACCAGTTAAAAGTACGCTGACGTAACCCTACTTCACGGTAATCCAATTTCATATCTGTCTTCCCTCCGATAAGCAAAACGGCACGCAGTTGAGGCTATTTGCTCTCAAGGCGCTTGATAGCCTCACCTAGTGGGCTATATCAAATTTATTTCTGTAACATATGCTACGAAATTTATTGGGATGAAAGCAACTACCTGTCTTAAAACTTTATGTTTACCAAGACAGTACCAAAGAGGGATGTAATTGACTTGCACCATTCGGGGAAGCCGCAGAATCCGCCCGGAGCTTAAGTTCTGGGCTAATAGCTAAAGTCCTATGCAAAAGGACTTTAGCTATTAAAGAGGGGTTTTAACCTCAGGCGGGTTAATGCAACAGGCGCAAGATGTGCGTTAAAAGAAACTCTTTTGGCTACCCGTTACTTAATGGTGAAGAATGGTTGGGTACAGGAGTTGAGGAATCCGGCGGGGGAGGCGCGGCGGCTAGTTGGGCTTGTTGTTCTGCTGCCAGTTTGGGCTTTAAATAAAGATTCTCCACCAGCACCGCAGCACCAGCCACCCAAGGGGGGACAATCACCGCGCCAACAATACCTAACACCTGCGTTCCTCCTAGAACCGCTAAGAGTTGATACAAGGGGTAGACTTTCACTGAAGAACCCACCAGCAGGGGGTCAAGCACATAAGTTTCCAAATTCTGGATAATCACGAACAACAGCAGCACCCAGAGGAAGGTTAACCCACCTTGGGAAATTGCCACGATGAGGGCAGGAACGGCTCCCAGAACAGGGCCAAGGAAGGGGATTAAATTTGTGAAGCCAGCGATTACACCCAAGGCTAAGGCAAATTCCGATAGTCCCAAAATTCGCAAGCCGAGAGTAATCACTACCCCCAAAATCGCTGACACCAAAACTCGGCCCTGGATGTAACTGCCCATTCGCTGGCTGGCGGGTGCGACTTGCGCCGCCAGACGTTCGTCCCAAGGCGAGGGAAACAACTGCACCAGACTTTTAACCAGTTCTTGACTACCAGCCACCATGTAGCCGGAAATCAATAACGCCAAAATAAAACTAAAAACGCCGCCGATAATTCCGCGTGTGATGCCGTAAGAACGCAGCAGCACCTGTTGGCTGGAACCAATTACCCAGTTAGTAAGAGATTGGGTATTAAGGAGGCGGCGGGCTAAGTCCGGTCGTGCGGCGTTGAGATTAACCAGAAAATTTTCAACTTGTATCCGGAGATTTTCCAGGTATATAGGAGTATTGACCGCAAGGCGTTGACTCTGCTCCACCACTGTAGGGCCGATTACCAAACCTGCGCCAGTGACGATAGCGATTAGCGTTAAATAGACGGTGATAACTGCCAACCACCGGGGCATTTGCAAGCGTTCTGCGCGATCGATGGCGGGTGCAATAGTGGCTGCCATGACCACTGCAACCATCAGGATGACTACCAAACTCCGCAGCTGCCACAGCAACACCATTACTAAAGTGATCGCTAAAATCAGCAGGATGTTAGACAGGGAAATGGTGATGCGCTGCTCAGGTATGATTCTCAATCACACTGCCTCCCAATAACTTTTCTGGTAAAACGCTGCCTGAAAAAGGCGTGATGCCCAATTAAGACGCTCTAAACATTAGTTTACATATGCAGTTGGGAATGGGGAATGGGGAATTGGGGAACAGGGATTGGGGAAAAGTCTTACCTAGTCCCTACTCACCAGTCCCCAGCCCCCAGCCATCCTCCTGTCACCCAAATGAGCTACCTCAAATGTGTTTCACCAGAATAGGCGACTGTCACGAGACTTTGGACAGAAGTTAGGATGCTGGACGGAATCAAAAAGTGCCTATGCAATGTAGGGTGATTCACCCGGTAGGTAAATAGAAATTCCAATTGAGCAACAAAAAACAACTTTAACCAAACGAGCAATTGTCGCAAAATTTTTATGAACAACCAGTTTACTCGTCGCAACGCAGCCCAAGAAATTCGCGAACAAGCAATCCTATCGTTGCGGAAGCTAAGCTTGCTTCTAACATTTCTATCGGTCGCAATGCGGCAGGCGTTCACTAGCGCACTGATTATACTGAGTCGGTGAAGCTAGGGGAAGCGATCGCTATCGGTATCCTTGAGGAGCAAAAGACGACTTACAATGAAGACCATTATTTCACGCTCACCAAGTTTGATGGCACGGCGATCGTAATCTAAACCTAGCGTTTCTTAATTTTCTGTTGGTGTAATTGTCTCCCTCTGGGCTGTCCCTGATGTACCCACAGAGAAATTAGACCTCTTGCAAAAGTCATCGCTGGGGTACTATGGGGACTGAACAAAGGCGATTGCTACCCGTTATTCATAACCCTTGCTTATCTCATTGGCTGAACTGAGCCGGAGTT
>NZ_JAMPKJ010000109.1 GCF_039962115.1 Funiculus sociatus GB2-C1
TCTCTTCAATCTCCGCCCCCTAAAGCGTCTGCCAAATCCTGTAATTGCTTAGTCAGACTACACTTAAGGCTGGTTATTTGGCTACTGGGTCATCCAAATGAGCGAACGGTGAGAAATACGTTCGCGACATAGGAAATAAACTGGCAACTGTGGCGGGACGGAGTGATTTTGAGTATGAATTTTATGTTGTCTTAGATGACAAACTAAATGCTTTTGCTCTCCCAGGCGGCAAAGTTTTTGTAAATGCTGGTGCAATTACTCGCACTAATTCAGAAGCAGAATTAGCTGGTTTATTGGCACATGAATTATCTCATGCTGTATTATCTCATGGGTTTCAACTGGTAACGCAAGGAAACCTTACTTCTAGCGTGACAGGATTTATTCCCTATGCGGGAGGTACTGTCACCAATCTCATCGTTTCCGACTACAGCCGCGACATGGAACGTCAGGCGGATATTCTCGGAACTCGCCTGATTGCTGCTACCGGATATGCTGCTGATGGGTTGCGTAATCTGACAGTAACGCTGAAAGAGGAAGATAGCGATCGCCCAATTTTTACTTGGCTCTCAACTCATCCTGTCACCGATGAGCGGATTCGTTATTTGGAAAGTTTGATTGAAGGCAACGGTTACAACCGCTATGCTTATGAAGGAGTAGCGCGACACAATGAAATCAAGGCTAAAGTAAAACAACTCCTAGATGAGGCTAAGAAGAAGGAAAAAGAACGCAAACGACAACGCGATCGCAATTAGATGTAGGTTGGATTGAGGAACCTCACCCAACATTGATATGGGTTTGATGGGTAACTACAAATAATGATCTGCATCTACTTAGTAATTAGTAATCAGTTATGCAAAGAATATTAGAACCCGAAGTCATGGACAGTTGGGAAGAAGCAACTGAATATGACGCAATGGATTTCACTGAGATAAACGCGGCTTTTGCTCAACGTGCGATTGAGTTAATAGAGTCCCCAACTGCAACCATTCTCGATGCTGGAACTGGTACAGCGCGAATTCCTATTTTAATTGCACAGCAGCGAAGTCAATGGCAAATTATCGGCATTGACATGGCAGAATATATGCTACAAATCGGCAGGAAGAATGTAGAGAATGCCGGCTTGCAACAACAAATAAGTTTAAAATTAGTGGATGCCAAGCACTTACCATATCAAGATGGTACATTTGATATGGTTATTTCCAATAGCCTTATCCATCACCTGCCAAATCCACTGCCTTTTTTACAAGAATTGCAGCGAGTGCTAAAACCTAATGGCGCAATTCTCCTCCGGGACTTGATTCATCCTCCAAGTGAGGAAATTATCAATTCTCTGGTTCAAAGTATCGGAGAAGAGTATAACGAACACCAGAAAAAGTTATTCCGCGATTCTCTCCACGCCGCCTTTACTCTAGATGAGGTAAACGAGTTGGTGCAACAGGCTGGAGTGTCCAATGTTACAGTTTACCAATCAAGCGATCGCCATTGGACAGCAGAACGATTCTGGAATGCCTAATTTATAACTTTTGCTAACATCAATAGGAAGCTGTTTTAGAGATAAAACAGCTTTCTAAAAAATCTTAAGTTTGTTCAAAATAACGTTTACATTTTTTGGGAATCGTACTTTAATATAAGTGGTATTGACAGGGTAGGCATGATGCCTGCCCTGTTGCTTTTTTATTCCTAAGGTTTAGTCGGGTCGGCATTGCCACCCCTAGAGTCCAACACCAGTTTTTAGAGGTCAGAGTAATTGTGAAAGTAGGATTTTTAGGGACTGGGTTAATGGGACAGCCGATGGTCAAAAGGCTGTTAGAAGCTAAAATTTCGGTGGTTGCATACAATCGCACCCAATCGAAACTAGCACCTTTGCGAGATGCGGGTGCTAAAATTGCTGACTCTCCGCAAGAAGCAATTCGCGAGTCTGATTGCGTAATTTTGATGCTGACAAATGCTACAGCAATTCATGATACTTTATTGTCCAAAGCTTCCCGACAAGAATTAAAAGGTCGCACAGTCGTTCAAATGGGGACGATTTCGCCAAGCGACAGTAAAGCGATCGCATCTGAAGTTGTTGCTGCTGGTGGCGAGTACATTGAAGCACCCGTACTGGGAAGTATTCCGGAAGCCGAGGCAGGTAAATTAATGGTAATGGTCGGGGCTTCTGGCGAACAATTTGAAAAGTGGTTGCCATTACTAAAAAACTTTGGTTCAGAACCCCTGCATATTGGCGAAATTGGTGCTGCTGCTGCTGTGAAATTAGCCCTTAATCAACTGATAGCTTCTTTAACAAGTACCTTTGCACTAAGTTTAGGATTTGTTCAAAATCAAGGTGTCGAAGTCGAGAAATTCATGCAAATTCTGCGACAAAGCGCCCTCTACGCACCAACATTTGATAAAAAGTTGCAGCGAATGTTAGATAGAAACTACGAAAATCCCAACTTTCCGACTAAACATTTACTGAAAGATACTAACTTATTTCTTACTGAAGCTAAGTCAGAGGGGTTGAACGTCAGCAGTTTGGAAGGCATTCGTCAAATTTTAGAAATAGCACAAAATATGGGTTTGGCTGATGACGATTATTCAGCCTTATTTTCTGCTATTAATCCCAAAAATGATTAATTTAACGTAAAGGTAGCGCTGTCGCGCCGCTTCGCTAACGCAAATAATCCTCTGCCTCCCTCAGAGTTAAAAATTCCCTTAGAAAAAATAAACTGTACAAGCCATAATAATTCCTGAACAAAGAATTAACTTCTAGTTAATCAAAGCTTTGTCGAAGGTTGATGAACGCCAATTAAGCTATTCTACGCATAAACGCGGAGAACACCATGTCTTTATCACGGCGGCAATTCTTCACCCTAGCAGGCACCAGTGCTGCGGGTGTTGTTTTAATGTCCCCTCTAGAAGCTCTTTATACCAGAGTAGCCAACGGTCAATCAGTGAGTGGGGGAGGTTATGGCCCGCTTATTCCAGATCCCAATGGTTTGTTAGATTTACCACGCGGATTTCAATATCGCGCCATCTCTCGCACCGGGGACATGATGAACGATCGTAACCCAGTGCCGGGTGGTCACGATGGCATGGCTGCGTTCCCCGGCCCTAATAACACAACTATCCTAGTTCGCAATCACGAATTAAGCCCGAATTCCACCACGCAAGTTGCCGGACTCAAGTACGATAATCTCTGTAAAGGTGGCACAACAACACTGATCGTAGGGCCGGATCGCCAATTAAAGAGTCATTATGCTTCCCTAGCGGGAACCTACCGTAACTGTGCGGGTGGCCCTACTCCTTGGGGTTCGTGGATAAGCTGTGAAGAAAATACCTCGACTCCCGCTACAAACGATCCAGTTAATACGACTGGTAATGTCGAGAAACGTCACGGTTATAACTTTGAAGTTCCGGCGAATGCAAAAAGAAATGTGGTTCCTGTGCCTCTAAGAGCAATGGGGCGTTTTAACCACGAAGCAGTTGCAGTTGATCCGAAAACTGGAATTGTTTATGAAACTGAAGATAGAGGAGATAGTCTCTTCTATCGCTTTATTCCAAATCAACCGGGGAACCTCGTAGCAGGCGGTGTTTTGGAAGCTTTGAAAATTAAAGGAATGCCCCAGGCAATTACTAAAACTAATTTCCCGGTGCGTAAACCGATGGAAGTTGAATGGGTTCGCATCGACAATCCTGATCCTGATACGGATACTGTCCGCCTCGAAGGCTTCAGCAAGGGAGCAGCCCAATTTACACGTGGGGAAGGAATCTGGTACGGCAAAGGTGAATTTTACTTTTGCTGCACTAATGGTGGAGAAAAAGGATTGGGTCAAGTTTGGCGCTACGTTCCTGGTACAAATGCACAAGAAGGCGGCACTCTCGAACTATTTGTTGAACCAAACAATGAAAATGTATTAGAGGGCCCGGATAACATTGTTGTGGCTCCTTTTGGCGATTTGATCATCTGTGAAGATGGTGACGACGAGCAATTTGTAGTCGGCGTGACTCAAAAGGGCGAACTCTATCAATTTGCTCGGAATGCGATCAATGATAGAGAGTTCGCTGGTGCCTGTTTTTCACCTGACGGACAAACCATGTTTGTTAATATTCAAACCCCAGGCATCACGTTTGCTATTTGGGGACCTTGGGCAAGAGGATAAGAATTGGTAATTGGTAATTAGTAATTGTAGAGGTGTCATAAAAACGTCTCTACAATTATCAGGGCCGATTACCAATTATTTGCAAGGTAAACATTGGTGCTATAGACCAAATATACAAAGCCTCGCTCATTACAAGCGCTTGCATATAGTTCTTGCAAATTAGAGATGAGTTGCTGTTGTGTTTGCCCTCCTTTTGGAATGTAGGATACACTTTGCGCTCTACCAACTAATCCCTCTAAATCTAACTCTTGCTGATACTCAAAAGTTAGGCAGCGGACATTAGGGAAATGCGGATTGGAGAAAAGCGGATCTGCACAAACCATCCGCTTTTCTGCTGGATGATTGTTCGATGCAGCCTGAATTATGCGGCTGTAATTTGCTGTGAATTCGTCGTTGCACTCTCGATCGTTCCACACTACAGCTAATCTACCATTGGATTTAAGAATGCGGCGAAACTCTTGCAAAGTTGGTTCCGGATTAAACCAATGGAAAGATTGGAAACAAGTCACCAAGTCAACTGATGCGCCTGGTAAATTAGTTGCTTCCGCTGTCCCTTCACGAAACTCTACTAAGGGATGCGGTGATGCAGCTTTTCTCATCGCTGCATTTGGTTCGATGGCAATTACTCGCACCCCACGTTCAGCTAAAAGACGTGAAGATATACCCGTACCCGCACCAATATCTGCTGCTACGAGTTGCGAAGGTTCTCCCAATCCTTCCAGAATAGAGTCAATGGCAGGGGTTGGATAACTCGGTCGATGTTTCGCATAATCCGCCGCCCTGTCAGAAAATCGCGAGAGGGGATTCATTGCGTGTAGGGGAGTGTCTTTTGAGTTAGTTTCGTTCACAAGTAGCACCAACTAACAACTTTTCACTATAGCAGGCCTATTTGCTCTATAAAAAAACGAACCGCTGAGACGCAGAAAACCCAGAAAAAGAGACGAGGGAGAATTTACAACTATGGCAAGGATTGCTATAAATCAAATCAAAAAGACTTGAGGAGGTAACAAGAAAATACGCAAGTTTGTTGTTTAAAATTGGCTTATACGTTGTGTCTCCATAATAAGAGAATAGATGTATTGCGCTCTAGTGAGAATTGATATAGAAACTATTAAAACTGACAAGGTTTTTCCTACCTCTAGACTTTACTTTGATTTTTATGATAAAATACTTCTGATGAGTAAGAATTAGGTTTTAATATTTTTCAAGACAGATTTTTATTATTTTAGTAATACCCCTATAACAGCTCTTTTGTAGTAATAGTCAATACACTTTATTTAATTTTAGATAGCATTTGGTGGGCGATGCCCACCAAACAAAACCTACTTAAAATTCCCCTAGAGCATCGCTGCGTTTTCTTCTGGTTCGTCGCCGTAGTTTCTGTGCCAGGAAAGCTGCTTCCCGTTCAGCTTTGTATAAATCAATTGGTCGCGTGGTTAACACTAATGAGCCATCTTGCTTTTGTTTCATGTAAGGTACAGTCCTTGTTTTGTATTCGCAAATTTCAGCCTTCTTGTTGATGGCTCTCAATTCAGCGTTAATTTGAGTGGAGATGTCTTGGAGCTCAAGGATTGCCGCATCTAACTCACTTGAAAGTTGATTGATGCGTTGTGCTTGTGCCTCCAAGCTTTTCAATCTGTCATTCAGCCTTTGCTGTAGCAGTTCTTTGTAGCTTTTTACTGGCAAAGATGGAATAAACCTCGATGAGTTAGCTGTCGATTGTGGCCGTGCTTTAGTAGTGGTAATAGTTTGCAATGAAACGCATTTTTGCTGAGAACTTTCCAGCTGTGCGGGATGCCGTTTTGATTTGCCGCTTAAGAGTGGAACTACTTTGAGGTTTGCTTGCCCTTTTCTCATGTCGAGGCTCGGATTAGCTTAATGATACAAATGTACTATACAACAAGTGCGATCGCTACCCGCTATAGCAATTTGCATTCCCGTAGAGCAATATAGGTGGGAGCGCAGTTAAAAAACGGAGTGCATATAATGGCAAGAGTTGCCTCAACCATGTTGCCGCTAGGCACATTAGCCCCCGATTTCCAACTACCGGATGTTTTTGGTGAAACAATTTCCCTCGCCACCATGAAAGGGAAACAAGGATTATTGGTGATGTTTATCTGCAAGCATTGTCCATTTGTCAAGCACGTAGAGGCACAATTAGCGCAAATTGGCAAAGATTACGAAAATAAAAATCTTGGGATTGTGGCAATCAGTGCCAACGATGCCAGCAACTACCCGGATGATGCCCCCGACCAACTTCAGGCAATGGCTAAAGAGTTGGGATTCACTTTTCCTTTGTGCTATGACGAGACTCAGGAAACTGCCAAGGCTTACACAGCAGCTTGTACTCCGGACTTTTTTCTTTTCGATGGAAACAGAAGTTTAGTGTATCGCGGTCAATTGGATGATAGCCGTCCTGGTAACGATAAGCCTGTAACTGGTCAAGATTTACGAAATGCGATTGATGCAGTCCTGGCAGGTAAACCAATCTCCGATATGCAGAAGCCCAGCATCGGCTGCAACATCAAATGGAAACCCGGAAATGCACCAGCATATTTTTCATAAGGGATGAGGGATGAAGGATGAAAACTAAAAAATTCTCCCTCTGTCCCTCTGCGCCTCTTGCCGTTTGCCTTTGCTTGCTTGCCTTACTTGCGGGATGTGGGGATAGTCCAACAGATGCCCAGTTGGAGGAATGGCGAAAACAAGCGATCGCGCGAAACACGACAATGATTGCTGCCCATAAAAAAAATCGGCAGCAACAACAGTGGGAACTAACGATTCAGGGGCAAACCGCTAGGGAAGTAAGATTATCTATGCAACAATTGGATGCCCTAGCAACTACCCGTATAAAGACGCGATCGCCTCATAACACCAACAAAGCTGATGAAATTCTCGACTATCGAGGCGTTGCCATCTCAAAGCTGTTGGAATTGAGTACCACACCAGCTACTGAAATTACCTTTGTATCTTTTGATGCCTACCGAGCCACAGTTAGCCGCGAAGATTTGCTTAAGTACCCAATCATCATCGCCTTAGAAAGCAATGGTAAACCGATTTCCCGCAGCGACGGTGGCCCGCTTTCCCTAGTTTTCCCCTATACTAAGTACCCGCAACTCCAGCAAAATTATCCTGACCGCTTTTGGGCATTTTACGTCACCAACATGATAGTTGGCACCGAGCCAATACAGTTGCGAGTAGGAAAAAGCCAACTTAACGCCAAAGACCTCGACCAACTAGAACAAGTCACCATTGAAGAAGCCGTCGGCTACCCAATTGGTTGGCCGATTAGCAAAGTAAAACTTCAGGGTGTGCGAGTGCGAGACGTTCTGGCGGCTGCTGGCGTGACCCTGCCAGAAGTCGCTGCGGTTGTATTTCGGGGGAAAGCGCCAGCCTCCCGCGATGCCAAGAATCCGATTAGTATCTTGGCAAAAGATATACGCGAGTGTGACATTCTACTGGTCACGCGCTGGGGCGACAAACTCGACCCTATTCCTGCCAAAATGGGTGGACCGGTAACGCTGGCGACAAGCAGCACTTGTCAAGAATCAGATGGCAATCGAGAACGCGCACCTCAACATCAGCGTTGGCTTACTTTTGTTGAGGAACTAGAAGTCAGCAAATAATGGGGGCTGGGGACTGGGGACTGGGGATTAGGTAAAACTTTTTCCCAATTAGCAATTAGCAATTAGCAACTAGGAATTATGAAGGTTCCCGCGTTCCGCTCTATTCACACCCAAATTATGACCGCCACAACACTTCTCATTGTGGCGATTGTCTCATCTATGGTGTGGCTGTGGGCTAAGAACGAGAGCCGTCTTTACCGCTACCAGAAGCGGCGCGAAGTTCAGCAACTTACGGTAGCTTTATCTAATGCCTGGACGAACGAACTACAGGATCAAAACTGGGGACAGATCCGACTGGGTGTGAATTCACTTGCTAAAAGAAACCAAGATTTTGTTTACATTCTAATCTCAGATGTGCGGTTATCAAATCAAATTGTTGCCGCCAGTCATAGCGATTTTCAAGAACAGTTTTTCCCGGATATTATACCTGTAGAAATTACCGAATCTGCCCTAGAAGTATATGATAAAACTTTGGTTGTAGAAACATCGCTTCTACGGGATATTAGCTTCGACAGCAAGACAAGGGCGCGTCGAGGGGAAAAAATAATTGAAACTGCCGCAGCTATCCGCGACTCATCAGGGCAAAAAATCGGAACTTTGCGGATCGGGATGTCTTTGCGGCAGGTAAATCAAGCGGTAGCGAACGCAGTGGAAAAAGCTCTTTTAGTTGGGGTTTTCGGGCTTTCTTTCGGGCTTTTCGGGGCATACCTTTTGGCAAAGCAATTGAGTAACCCGGTGCGACGACTGCAAATAAGTGCTGTCAAAATTGCCGCAGGCGATTTAGAACATCGCGCGGAAATCCACCGTCGAGACGAAATTGGCGCACTAGCGATCGCCTTCAACGAAATGTCAGCCTCGCTACAGACTTTATTCAGCAGATTCCAGAAAACCATCGAGTCGTTTCATCGCTTCGTGCCAGAAAAATTTCTATTGGTGATTGCACCCGAAGGCATCGAAAATATCCACGTAGGTTTCGCCTCAACACGCATTATTACGATCCTGTTTGCCGATATTCGGGGCTATACAGCAATGTCGGAACAAATGACACCGTTGGAAACATTTTATTTTTTAAACGATTACCTTGCCTGTATGGGGCAGGTAATTGACAGCACAGGCGGCTTCATTGACAAGTATATTGGCGACGCAATCATGGCGCTATTTGACGATGAAGCGACCGACAGCGCCCTCATAGCGGCTTTAGCTATGCGGCAGCGACTAAAAGTATTTAATGAGGAGCGAAGTCATCAAGGTTTGCCAACCATTGACATCGGCATTGGCATCCACCGGGGCGAAGTAGTTATGGGTACAGTCGGTTTTAGCTCCCGCATCGATTCTACAGTTATAGGCGATACAGTCAACGTAGCCGCTCGTGTAGAGAGTCTGACCAAAAACTACGACAGCAGCATTTTAGTAACGCAGCCAGTCGTCACCGCCTTACGCCATCCGAAAACCTTTCCCCTGCGCTTAGTAGATAAGTTTGTCAGAGTCAAGGGCAAAGAAGAACCTGTAGCCATTTACGAACTAGATGGTTGAACAACGTTGAGTTTTACAAAGCCCTAGACTTCCGTTGCTCCGGAGTTTTGAATTTTGAATTCAAAACTCTTACAGTGCTTGCGCCCGCAACCAAGCGACGGGCAAACTCAGCAACTTTCGGGGAGTAGGGACATAGGCTCTTTTGGTAAATACGTCGTAATCATTTTGTTCAATCACATCAAGAATCTGGCTGTACAACATTAAAGCTGCCCAGACAGGCCAGCGAACCTCCGGACTCAGATAGCTGATGCCTTTTTCTGCCTCCCTATAAAATTTACGCGCTCGTTGAATTTGGAATCGCATCAATTCGCGCCAGCGCTCGTCAACCACACCATTGATTAAATCGTGTTCAGTGTAGTTAAAGAGGGCTAATTCGTCTAGAGGGAGGTAGATCCGACCCCGACGGGAATCTTCTCCAACATCTCGTAGGATGTTGGTAAGTTGGCTGGCAATTCCCAATGCGATCGCTTGCTGTGTGGGAACATAAGCATCTTCATTCCAAGGTGTCACGTACTGCTTGGTATCCACACCCATCACAGATGTTGACATCAAACCTACAGTACCAGCCACCCGGTAACAGTACAGATGTAGCTCCTCAAAAGTCTTGTACCGACTGCGATATAAATCCATCCGTTGTCCGGCGATCATATCCCGAAACGGCTCAATATCTATTGAGAAACGTTGCAGCGCATCCACCAACGCTACATCTGGGTCATCTACTGGCTCTCCAGCGAAGACCGATTCCAGCTGTTGTTCCCATCGATCCAAAGTCTCAGGGGTTGTAATTCCGGCTTCGGAGCCGTCTACCAGTTCATCCGTTAGCCGACACCAAGCATAGATAGCCCAAATGGCTCGCCGCTTGGGTTTTGACATCAGCAGCGTACTCGGATAAAACGTTTTCGCGTACTTAGCCGTAATCTGACGGCAGAGTTCGTAGGCATCCTCTGTTGAGGCCAGCGTTCTCATGCGGGGGAGTTTAGACAGTTGCAGCATTCATTGCAGGCTGAAAAGTGGGTCAGTTATTAGTTGTCTATTGTCCGTTGTTTGTTGCCAGTTGTCTGTCCTCTGTTGTCAGTTGTGGGTTCTGTGTTGTCAAGTTGGAATGTGGTTAGGTTGGAACGTTGTTAGAAGGAAAATTCCTACCCAAACTTTCAACTTGGCAACTTGACAGCTGTTCCCTGACGACCGACGACTGATGACTGACTGCTGACGCTTGGCAACTGACGCTCGGCGACTAAGGACTGATCGCTTACAATTGCCTGCGCTGTCAGCTTACCAGAAAGTACGGCACCCTCCATACTTGCCAGGAAACGCTGCATTGTATAATCCCCTGCCAGATAGAAATTTGCAATCGGTGTCTTTTGTGACGGGCGATACTGTTGACGGCCTGGAATTGCCTTGTAGACTGAGCGCGGCGTTTTTACAACGTGATATTTCAGCAATTTTGTGGGGTTATCGGAGCCGAAATGATCGGGGAAAAGTTTTTTCAACTCATCCATCGTCGCATCGATAATTTCCTGGTCGGATTTGCTAATCCAATCTTTTGCAGGTGCTAGAACTAATTCCAGCATGGATTTATCCGGGTTAGCGTAGCCGCGACAAGTGTTGCTCATGTCAGCATATACGTTCAAAAGAGGCGATCGCGAAAACAGCAATTGGTCGATTTGCGTCAGCTTCCGATCAAACCACAGATGTACGTTAATGACCGGGACACCCTCTAAACCATCCAGCTTTTGGAAATACTCCATCTTTTGCCAAGGCTGGGGTAGCATCACCTTCAGGGGGTCTACAGGCATCGCCGAGACGTACATATCAGCCGTGAGAATTTCATCCTCAGCACCATTCAACCCGCGAATCAGAAATCCTCGCACTGTGCCATCTGAATTTAGTAAAAATTCTTTAATTGGTGCATTCAAGCGCACTTCACCGCCACGCTCGGTGATATAATCCACCATCGGCTGACACAACCGCTCTGTTGGGGAGCCATCCAGAAAAGCCATTTTTGAGCCGTTCTTTTCCTGAAGGAAGGCTCTTAGGGCAGTTAGCAGAACTACAGCCGAAATCTCATCTGGATTGATAAAGTTTAGCGATTTAGATGCAGCGATAAAGATATCCTGTTGTACTTCCTCACTTACACCTTGGCGCTTCAGCCATTCAGAAAAGGTATAATTATCCGTTTCGTCAACATACTTTTGCCCCCGCAGCATCGCTGGAACCAAACCTTTAGCTAACTGGATTTTCTCACCCCAAGTCAGCATATCGTTGTTCCGCAAAATTGCTACTATCCCATTCAAGGGCGCAGGCAAATCGGGAAAATCAAACCTACTATAAGTGCCTGGTTTTTCGGGCTGGTTGAAGATCATAGTGTGTTCTTTCCACTGCAACCGATCTTCGATGTCCAGTTCCTTGAATAACTGCAACATATTGGGATAAGCCCCAAAAAAGACGTGCAGCCCAGTTTCGTACCAGTCGCCGTCAGCATCTTTCCAAGCAGCAACTTTACCGCCCAGTACGTCCTGCCGTTCGAGGACGATGGGAGTGTGTCCAGCATCTGTCAAATATTTAGCGCAGGAAAGTCCTGCTAACCCCGCCCCAGCGATCGCAACGCGCATTTGATGGTCTACCCTTATAGGTTATAAAGAAAGCGTGTTTTCTCGCTCTCATTATACTTTGCATTTCGTAACAAAACCTAGACGCCGAAAATAAGTGCTAATTAGTAATTGCTAATTGGGAAGATATTTTTCCCTCTTCCCCAGTCACCTTTCCAATCTCCAGTCCCTAGAAACAGATGAGTCAAGACAACCCCGATGCCTGACTGCCTGACACATCTTTGTAGATGCTTGGTAGATCAAGGGTGACAGGTTAATGAACGGATGCGAGAGAACCAAATCTGGTCATAGAAATCATGCTCAGCCCGTTTAGAT
>NZ_JAMPKJ010000110.1 GCF_039962115.1 Funiculus sociatus GB2-C1
CCTGACTTAGCCAAAGCCATAGAGGAAGCATTTAATAAGCTCTCCTTGAAGGACATCCAAAATTGGTTTACACACTGCTGTTACTGTACCTCAGCAGACTAGGAAACGCTATATTCAATTCGAGACGCAGTATCACTTTGAAGCGCTGCCGTCAGATTTTACTGCCAGCTTAGGGCAAATTTACCAGAATTACGGCGGGAAGTACAAGCGATCGCATCCTCCACAACATTAGCCAAAACTTGCTAGATGCAATCGCTTTGCACAGTATTTCCGCTTGTTTAACGGATGAACAGCTCAGGAGCAACATGAAAGAAATCGCCCAGAACCTCAGCCTGTCTTCGGCTAATACTTCGTTTGCCATTGATAACTCCTGAAGTAACATCTGAAAATCCAAAAATACTTACTAAATCGAATTCTTTGAGGCTACGCGCTTTCATTAAATGTTTGAGAGCCGATTGAGGAGTTGAGGCGTTCAGTAGATAAGGAGGATGCGATCGCTCAGTCGTACTCGCAAACGTGAAGATGCGATCGCGCTCCACAACATTAACCAAGATCGTCCAAGTCAATATTTAACTCGCGCAGTTTCGCCGCCAGTCGTTCAGCACGCTCCTCTGCTAACCTAGCTCGTTCTTGGGCGGCGGCGGCTTCTTGTTGAGCGGCGGCGGCTTCTTGTTGGGCGGCGGCATTTTCCTCTTCGGAAGTGGGAATCATCTCTCCCGACTGTGTAAACCACCGTAACCAAATCCGGTTAACACCTTTATAAGTACCTTGCCACAAGCCAAAACTTAGCCCCAGTTCTGGAACTGGATACAGTCCCTCCTCATGTGGTGTCATAGGTTCATAATGACCGCCAACCAAGTGAAACGGTTGCAACTCATTCGTGTAGCGACTGAAAATAATGTAATAGGGAACGCGCAGAATTTGCTCGTAAACTTGCCATTTAGTCGGCGGTTTCCCTGGCTGCTGCACAGTCCGACCTAAATCTTCGTTTTCTGTACTGGGGGACAATAACTCTACTATTACAAATGGGCTAACTAGTTCTTGCCATAATACATAACTCATTCGCAGGTCAAAACCTTCGTAGAGTCGGGAAACTCCTACAACAGCAAACCAATCTGGGCGTTTATACCAGTTGGTGTGGTTAAGATTGTAGTAAATGTGTAAGTCAGTAGCAGTTAATATCTCGTCAAAGTCATAGTTAGATGGCTTGAAGGTATCATCTAAAATATCTGGCTGATAACCGTGATACTGATCTGGCAAACGCTCTTCCTCTGGATCTTCGCTTGGTAGATCGTACATCGTCGGCAATGTTTGCCGAGGCGAAAGGGGTGGATCTATTTGAGGGATTTGACGAGTGGTGTTAGTCACGACCAATATTTAATGCGTATATAGTACAGGATATCAAGCAGGATTAGAGCGGGTTATGAATCTCTACCTTGGCTTAGACTTCGGCACTTCTGGCGCACGGGCTATAGTAATTGACGCGGATTGTAATATCCATGCTGAGGCGCAATATCCTTTTGCAGCAGGGGCTGATTTAGCTGCAAGTTGGGAGAAGGCTTTGTTTTCCCTGATTTCGCAAATTCCTGTGGAACTACGAAGGGAAATAAAAGCGATCGCACTCAACGGAACTTCTTCTACTGTAATGTTATGCGATCGCGCTGGCAATCCTGTTGTTGAACCTATCCTCTACAACGATGCGCGGGGGGTGGAAATGATGGATAATTTGAAGGAAATTGCCCCACCAAATCACACAGTATTAAGTGCTACTTCCAGCCTGGCAAAACTTCTCTGGTATCTAAAGGCCCTCCCACCTGACAAAGGGGAAAACAGGAAAAATTATTTCTTGCATCAGGCGGATTGGTTGGCGTTTTTGTTGCATGGAAAACTAGGAATAAGCGATTATCACAATGCTTTGAAATTGGGTTACGATGTCGAATATTTGTGTTATCCTCAATGGTTGCAAAATCTGGAATTACCAGTTTATCTTCCCAAAGTTCTTGCGCCTGGTACACCTGTTGCTGAATTAACACCTGAGATTGCTGCTAACTTTCAATTCCCGAAAGATTGTGTGGTGTGTGCTGGCACAACTGATAGTATTGCGGCGTTTCTCGCCAGTGGTGCTAAGTCTCCCGGCGAAGCTAGTACCTCGCTAGGTTCTACTCTGGTGCTGAAGTTGTTGAGTCACACTCGTGTTGATGATGCGCGTTACGGAATTTACAGTCATCGACTGGGAGATTTGTGGTTAGTTGGCGGTGCGTCTAATACTGGTGGTGCGGTACTGCGAAAATTTTTTACTGATACGGAGTTAGAAAGTTTTAGCTGTCAGATTGATGCAGAGAAAGAAAGTTTACTTGATTATTATCCGTTATTAAAAGAGGGCGATCGCTTCCCTATTAATGACCCCCATTTACCACCAAAACTAGAACCGCGTCCAGATAATCCAGTAGAATTTCTGCATGGTTTGTTGGAAAGTATTGCCCGAATTGAAACACGGGGTTATCAATTATTACAACAGTTGGGTAGCACGCAGTTGAGCGGAGTTTATACTGCTGGGGGTGGTGCGAAAAATTCTGTTTGGACTGCAATTCGTGCGCGTTATCTTCAGGTGCCGATTGTTACACCGATTCATTCTGAAGCTGCTTATGGTAGTGCGCTTTTGGCTAGGGGTATAAATATGAACCGCCCAGGCGCGGAGGAATGAACCGCGTTGGCGGATGTATATTTATAGCGTTTCTTGGTTGGGTGAAAATATATCGCGGTTGTTTTGTTTCCGCAACCTTGGTAAGGACATGGCATTGCCATGTCCTTACAGATGTATCGCACCCAAGCCTTGAATTGCTATAGCTACTCGACTCTTTGGAGTTTGGCAATTTTGGGATCGATGATTTTTTGCCCGACGCTTGGGAATTTGATTGCTACGGAGATTTTGTTTCCTTGTCCGAAAATGTGGGTGATGTTACCAACGCCAAAAGCTGAGTGAAGAACGCGATCGCCTACTTTCCAATTATGATTACCATTGGTTGCCGCCGTTTGGGATTTTGCCGGGGCGGTGGTGCGATTAACTTTTGTTATTCCACTTAGTAATTCTTTGGGCAACTCTTTGAGAAATTGCGAACTAACAGCAGGTTCGCGGGAACCCCATAGGCGACGTTCGCTGGCATGGGTGAGATACAATCTTTCTTGAGCGCGGGTGATGCCGACATAACACAAACGCCGTTCTTCTTCTAGTTGCGCTGGATCGTTTAAGGTGCGGTTATGGGGTAGTAATCCCTGTTCCATTCCTACTAAAAACACTACTGGGAATTCTAGCCCTTTGGCAGAGTGCAATGTCATCATAGAAAGGCGCGATTCTCCTTCTTTCAAATCATCTAAGTCAGAAGATAAGGAAGCATTTTGGAGAAAACTTTCTAATTTTGTGTCTTCATTTTCTTGTTCAAATTGTTGCACCGCGTTGAAAAGTTCTTGGACGTTTTCTAGTCGGTTTTGCGCTTCATCGGTGCCTTGGGTTTTCAAATCCTGAATATAACCAGAATTTTCCATTATTCCCTGAACAATTTCCGATGCTGGTAGGATTTCTAGTTGGTTCTGCCAGTGGCAAATCATTTCGACAAAACGCGCGATCGCTTTGGCAGCACGTCCAGCTAATGTGTTAACTGAAGTCTCATCTTTGAGGATTTCCCACATCGACACGCCTAACTCTTGGGAAACGCCTGCGATCGCATCTAATGTAGCTTTGCCTATCCCGCGTCGTGGTGTATTAATCACTCGCTGCAAACTAACTGTATCCGCAGGGTTGACAATTAGCCGCAAATATGCAACCGCATCTTTAATTTCTTTCCGGTCGTAGAACTTCAAACCCCCGACTATTGTATAAGGTACACCGCCGCGCACCAAGCATTCTTCAAAAGCGCGAGATTGAGCGTTGGTGCGATAAAGTATGGCAAAGCTACCCCAGTTTAATTCGGGATTTTGGTGTTCTAGATGGCGAATTTGAGTGACGACAAATTCGGCTTCCGCAATTTCATTGTCGCCTTTATAACAAAAAATAAGTTCGCCAGCGCCGCGTGTCGCTTTCAACACTTTGTCAATGCGCTGAGTATTATTTTCAATCAGTTGATTAGCCGCTTGCAGAATATTTTCTCTGGAACGATAGTTTTCTTCCAGTTTTACCATTGTGCGGGTGTCGTCATCTGGCAAACCGTCGCCAAAATTATCCTGAAATTCCAGCAGAATTGTAAAATCTGCCATGCGGAAACTATAAATAGATTGATCCGCATCACCAACTACAAAAACCGAGCGATCGCGCCAACTCCATTCACTTTTTTCTGTCTTTCCATCTGTTACTAACAAGCGAATCAAATCGTACTGAATTCGGTTAGTATCTTGATATTCATCTACTAGAATATGATGAAACTTGCGGTGCCAGTAACCCAATACTTGCTCATTTTGCTCAAACAATTTGACTGGAACCATAATCAAATCGTCAAAATCTAGGGCGTTGTTTTCTGCAAGTTTATCTTGGTAGAGACTGTAAACTTGAGCAATCGTCCGTCCGCGAAAATTCGGTTGTTCGGCGGCAAACTCTTGAGGAGAAAATCCCTGATTTTTGGCGTTGCTGATGGTATAGCGCACCGAACGCGGTTCAAACTTTTTCTCATCCAAGTTTAGTTGTTTGGTGACAATCTCTTTTACCAAACTTTGAGAATCGGAATCGTCAAAAATGGAAAAGTTTCGCGTCCACTTGCGTCCTTTTTCATCCTGATATTTCTCAATATCAAAGCGGAGAATTCGGGAAAAAAGACTGTGAAAGGTTCCAATCCACAAATCTTTGATGTAAAGTTTGTAAACACGCGATCGCAACCGGGTTTGTTCATCCGCAGGTAACGCTGACAACGGCTTACCGTATTGCTTCTCCGCTAACTGCGCGGCGAACAGCTTTTCCATCCGTTCCTTCATTTCCCGTGCGGCTTTATTGGTAAAAGTCACCGCCAGGATATTTTCCGGATCTACCCCGTGCTGCAAAATTAGATTAGCAATTCGATAAGTTAGCGCGCGTGTTTTGCCGCTCCCGGCGCCAGCAACGACAAGCAAGGGGCCTTCGTAATGTTCGACGGCGAGGCGTTGACTGGGGTTGAGGTGGCTAAGGAAGTTAGTAGTGGTAGTCATAGTTAGACTGGAGGGATGCGATCGCAAGTGTGCCTTTTCAGCAGACGGGTAGAGTCGCTATTGGCAAGGCTACACTATCGTATCTAAACTCGGTTAAGAACGATTTACTTTTCTAGTTCGTCGGGGTGCAATAGGCTCTACACACCAAAATAGCAACGTTGTCGGCACTAAACTTGTAGCAGTGGAGGAAGGAAGTGTAATGGTCGAAAATTTTAATCAGCCTAGACCCGATGATTCAGGCATAGCTCCCAAAAAGATTCTTGTGGTTGATGACGATCCTGCTATTCGGAATTTAGTTTATCGCTTTTTAGGTCAGCAAAATTATTTAATGGAGTCCGCCGGAGACGGTAAGACTGCTTTGGCAAGGTTTGAACAATTCCAACCCGATTTGGTGATTCTAGATGTAATTTTGCCTGACATTATCGGCTATGAGGTTTGTCAGCAAATGAAAAAAAGCCGCACGGGTACTCTTGTCATGCTGCTGACCGGACTAGCGGATGTAGAACACCAAGTTACAGGATTAGAGTGGGCTGATGCCTATGTTACCAAGCCTTTCCATCTGCGACTATTGGAAAAACAAGTGCAGGCTCTTTTGCGTTTCCTCCAGCCTCCAGTCCATCCTGAGGAACGGAAGCGTTTTGTGTTTGAGAAGTTGGTGATTGACCCGGTGAGCCGTGAGGTAACGTTTGACAATCAAATTGTATCGTTAACCGCCTTGGAATTTGATCTGCTGCATTTTTTAGCGAAGCATTCCAAGCAGGCGTTGAGTCGCAAGGATCTGATTAGAGACGTTTGGGGTCATGAATTTGTCGCAGATGAACGGGTTGTTGACGTTCATATCGGTCAAATTCGCCGGAAGCTGGAACCGAATATTAGTAAGCCGATATTTATTCATACCGTCCGGGGTTTTGGCTACAAGTTTGAGCCGCCTAGCCCCACTCAGAATAAAAATGTTCAATTAATGGGATAGTTAAGCAGGCGCGATCGCTTCTCACTGATATTGTGGTGACAGAGAGTGCGATCGCTCAAGAGAAAAACTTCTCAGCTTTCTAGATTATCCTTCTGGTGGCATCACTACTCGTTGTGCCAAACCCAGCTTTTTCAGGATTGTAATCGCCCACCAAGTCATGTCGATTTCCCACCACTGCCATCCTGCCTTCGCCACATTCGGATAAGCATGGTGATTATTGTGCCATCCTTCGCCGTAGGTAAGCAATGCTGCCCACCAAAGATTACGGGAATTGTCTTCAGAAGTGAATGTGCGGTAGCCTGTCATGTGGGTTGCCGAATTAATCAACCAAGTGCTGTGCCACAGTAAAACTGCTCGCACAAATATGCCATAAATTACAAACGACCAACCGCCAAGCAGGTAAAGTAAAAGTCCCAAGGGCAGCTGAAGCAGCAAAAAGTTTTTATTCAGCCAACGGTAAAAGGGATCGCGATCTAAATCTGGAGCTAAGCGCTTATAAGATTCATAGTCGAAAGTTTCTCCTTGCGGGTAAAACAACCACAGCATATGACTCCACCAAAATCCTCGTCGTGCAGAGTAAGGATCTTTGTCCACATCCTCGGTGTGTAGGTGGTGCATCCGGTGTCCAGCTACCCAAAAGATCGGCCCGCCTTGCAGTGCTAACGATCCGATGAAAGTGATTGCATACTCCAGAGGCTTTGGCACCTGCAAGCTGCGGTGCGTTAGCAATCGGTGATAACCCAAACAAATGCCAATGCTACCGAACAGCCAGTGTAAAAAAATTGCTACGCCCAGCGCCGACCAGGAAAAGAACCAAGGTGCTAATAATGCCAGTGCATGAAATGCACCGAAGAAGGCCACATTTATCCAAGACAGGGTGCCATATTCACCCCTGTTGGGAGCCGTTTCCGTATTAGAAGTCATGAAAATCCTCAAAGGTGACTACAATCCATCAGCACCATTGAGTACAGCGCTGATTTCTGATTTGCTCTCGTCACTGGCTGTACACTTGCCGGGTTAGCAAGGTACAGTGGAAAGAAGAGATGCAAGTGCTACTTACATTACTTTAACAACTTTTTGCAGATTGTGCAAGTAACGCTTGCATTTTATTTATGTCAACTCCGCGAAATCCCACCCGGCAACGTTTAATCGATGCCGCATTAAAGCTATTTGCCGCCCAAGGCGTGACCGAAACAACTACCAAACAGATTGCCGAATTAGCAGATGTCAATGAAGTAACCCTGTTTCGTCACTTTGGCAATAAACACGGGCTGCTGTTAGCCGTAATTCAAGAAGCTGCGGTGTTTGCCCAGTTAGGTCAAACGCTGGTGCAGCAGGCGGATCAAGCCAGTAGCCTAGAACAAGCACTCAAAGAGTATGCCGATGCTTGCTTGCAGGCGCTAGAACGAGTGCCAGAAATGGTACGTTCGGTCGTGGGTGAAGCCGGACAGTATCCAGCCGAGAACCGCGAGGCATTGGGACGCGGCTTTACCCAAGCCAATCGCTATGTGGCGGAATACCTCGAAGCCGTCATTGATGGCGGGCAATTGCAGGCGCACCTGCCTGCCGAAAAACTTGCCAGTTTGCTCAATGGTATGTTGTTAGGATATGCCGTGATTGAGTTCACCAGCGAATTTCACGACCTTTGGCAAGACAGGGAGGATTTTTTAGAAAATCTTGTGACTCTGTTTCTTCAGGGTGCAGTTGCGCCGAACCCGGTCACTCTTTCTCATGCAATTCAACTGGCATCTTTAGCAACCAATAAGATTGCAGATTTGCCTGCCCAGCTGGTTCATAGTATTCTGCAAAAGGCTAAAAAGCAGGGTTTGCAGGAGTACGCTTTAGTTTACGTGCTGTTTGGTGCCGGATTGACTCCCGCAGAGATTGCTCAGTTAGAGCGATCGCATTATATTAGCGATCGCGATCAACAGTTTTTACAAATTACTCAAGGGTTGATTCGCCAAGTTCCTGTCAATCAGTGGATTATGGGGAAGCGCTATGGAACGTATCAGAAAAATCCGCTTACGCAATGGTTGAGAAGTCGTAAAGATACACACTCTGCCTTGTTTATCAATGCGGCCCACGAGCCTTTAACAGAAGCAGAAATTCGCCAACTGTGGCAGGAATTAACAGCTGACTTGATTGCACCAGAAGGGCGATCTCCTACCATTGAGCAAGTCCAACAAACCTGGTGCGTCGAAATGTTAATGCGGGGAATGAATTTAGAAGATATGCAAATTCTGACAGGTTGGGAAATTCGCCAGCTTGAGCCTTATATCCAAAAAGCTAAAGAGAAAGCAGCTTTAGAACAAGCGATTCGCTTAGATCAAAAAACTTAATTAGCAATAGGCGGTTGAAACCGCAACTACACAAACCAAGGTGTAGCGGTTGTTGTTTGGACAGAACGACAAGGGAATCTTATCCGAATTATCTCAGCAAGAAGGGCAAATCGATATGAGCGGCAACGATTTGAACAATACCTCGCGTACTAATTGGGAAGCGTTGGAATCAATGTCAGATGATGATATTAACTATTCTGATATTCCACCATTGACTGATGAGTTTTTTGAAAAGGCAATGCTGCGAGTTCCGGCGGCTGAGGCAAAAAATTTGGTTCAGTTAGACAAAGACGTGATGGCTTGGTTTCAATCCCAAGGTTCAGAGTATAAAACGCTCATTAACGCAGTTTTGCGCCGCCACATTGAGAGCAGTGGCAATCAACAACTTGTCTGACGCATTACTATTTATGGTAGTTCTGTACAAAATTTCAGATTTCATCGATGGCAACTATGCGATCGCTAACTCATCTCCTAGTTATTGGTATGAAGGGCATTGTCCTCATGGCGAGTTGCTGAGACTACCGCGCACCCCAATGTCGGAAGCGATCGCCAGAAGTTTAATGCAACACCTTGCCAGGGATGAGAGTTATTCCCGTGAAGGCAAGATGTACGGGATATTATTAATTGAACTACCGAATGGCGAACAACGGATACTCAAAGCATTCTCCGGACTGCTGAATGGTTGCAGTGCAGTTGAAGGCTGGGTACCGCCGATTCCCGGACGAGACGAGTGTGCATTAGCCGAAGCCCGTACATTGGCTCAATTAGAAGCTATGAAGCAGGAACTGATTACCCTCAAGCAACTCAAAGAACGGCAAGAGTACGAAACCCTGTATCGCCAGCAGGAGCAGCAGTTGCAAATCTTAAGCGATCGCCATCAAGATTGCAAACACCAACGACAGGAAAAACGTCAGATACTCTACCAAACGCTGACAGGAGTTGCCCTTACTGTTGCTCTTGAACAACTCGACGAAGAAAGCCGTCGGGAGGGGATTGAGAGGCGAATCCTCAAACGCCAGCAAAGTCAAGCATTGCAGCCGCTGAAGCAGTTAATTGAAACAGCCGATGCGCGTTTAAGGGAACTGAAACAACAGCGTAAACAACTGTCCCGCCAACTCCAGGCGCAGATGCACGCTGCTTACAGCCTGACTAATTTTTCTGGGCAATCTTTATCGTTGCAGCAATTGATGCCAGGAGGCTCTATGCCCACCGGGACAGGAGACTGTTGCGCCCCCAAGCTACTGCATTATGCGGCAACGCATGGGCTTAAACCGCTGGCAATGGCGGAGTTTTGGTGGGGATCGTCTCAAGACAAAATCCAAGGAGAGTTCTACGGAGCTTGTTTAGAACGCTGTCAGCCATTGATGGGGTTTCTGCTGTCAGGATTGCCTCAGATGTCTACAGACTATAAGCCTGGGGCTATACAAACTAAGCCTGAGTCGGCAGATTTAGTCTGTGTAGCCGCACCCTTGAGGGTATCGGCGATTGAGACAACGCTGACGCGATCGCTACCGATTATTTATGAAGACGAATGGCTGATTGCGGTGAACAAACCCCCAGATTTACTATCAGTCCCGGGGCGTTATAGCGATCGCCAAGACAGCGTTCTAGCCCGCTTGCGTAATCTGTTACCTGATGGCATGGAAATTACTGCCGCGCATCGGTTGGATCAAGAAACCTCTGGTATTCTCCTACTGGCACGCGATCGCCAAACCCATCGCCAACTAAGTTGTCAGTTTCAGCAGCGACAGATTCACAAGGTTTATGAAGCCGTACTTTCCGGTTTAGTTATGACTGATGAAGGCGCGATCGCACTACCCTTGTGGGGAGATCCCGATCGTCGTCCCTATCAGAAAGTCGATGAACAAGGGAAACCCAGCTTGACTCATTTCCGGGTGATGGCGAGGCAAGGATGCACCAGGGTAGAGTTTATACCACTAACAGGACGCACCCATCAGATCCGAGTTCATGCTGCTGATGCCAGAGGACTTGGGATACCTATTTTGGGCGATCGCCTCTATGGATGCTGTGCAGGGGCAAATCGGCTACATCTGCACGCCAGGGAACTTCGCTTTGAGCATCCCCAGTTAAGAGAACCTCTCCACCTACAGGCAAAAACGCCATTTTGACGATGAAACCTTTGAGAAAAGAGCCTTACCAGGAGAAAATATCTCGATTAATCCACGATGACGAAGCATCTTTACCAGCTTTTATCATTAGATTTTAAAGCTTTTATGTAGGGCAACGGTGATTCTACAGAATCAATATAGCAATCCTAAATGATTCGTGAAACCCCTGTAGGGACACGGCAGTGCCCATTAGTGTCAACTTAACGTTAAACCCTACAGTCCGGCAGTCCGGCAGGGGTTCAAACCCCTGCCTCACAGCTCAAGTCCTCTAAGAGAGGACTGTTAAATTTATTAGTCCTCTAAGAGAGGACTTAAGCTATTAGCCAGGGACTTAAGTCCCTGGCGGCTTTCGGCTTAAGTTGACACCAGTGGGCAGTGCCGTGTCCCTACACCAGGGCGAATACTCGTTCACAACTTAAATAGGATTGCTATAGTAGTTTTATCAAACGAAATTGATAGAAACTTTAGTATTAAGTAGATGGCTATATTTATTTGTAGGTAAAAATGTTAAATCTCGATACAAAGACTCAACCAACATTAGATGTTTAATTTAATTATGTCTATCTGATTAATATTTCCATGCCTGCGGTAAAGTTAATCAGGCTACAAGTATTTTGAACTAGAAAAAAAAGCGGTATGGAAAAAGCCACGTTTGCAGCAGGTTGTTTTTGGAAAGTAGAAGACGCTTTTCGCGCCGTTAAAGGTGTTTCCTATACATCTGTGGGATATACAGGGGGACATTGGGCTAACCCTTGCTATTTAGACGTGTGTGCCAGGGTTACGGGTCATGCTGAAGCTGTGCAGATTGAATATAACCCAATGCAAGTTAGTTATGAGGAACTGTTGGAGGTATTCTGGAATTGTCACGATCCCACCCAGTTCAACCGACAAGGGCCAGACCGAGGTGAACAGGGGAGCATCCCGGTTTTGTAAAAATTCCATTAAGAAAAGATAATAGGTAGTCAACTGAAGTCTCAAAAGGTAAGCAAGAGGAACCGCTATGACCCCGGAAGAAAAAGAGCGTT
>NZ_JAMPKJ010000111.1 GCF_039962115.1 Funiculus sociatus GB2-C1
TTAAGGTCGTCTAGCGATATAGTAAGTTGCAGATTATCTAAATTAAGCCATTTAATAAAGAATATAATATCGGAATAACAGCCAGTAGCATCGAAAATAGTAATATTAGGCCTTGGAGACAGTAGCTTCATCAAAGCTACCCAGTCTTGGAGCCTCATAGATTCCCATAATTCTGGCACTGAAAGCAAAAACGACATATTTTCGTCTCGATCAAAGTTATTGAAGCTATAAGTAAATACGTAAGGATTCAGGTCATACTAAAATGTCTCAAATTCTTTCCTAGCAAGGGTTTCTGATGATTTTTCATAAATTTATATTCTCAATAAGTATTGTGTAACCCTTATACTCTCGTGCCTTACTGCGGCTAAAAGTATGGGTAGTGGTAAATATGTAGTGATAAGCACCTAAACTTGCAAGCATTCATTATAATGGTGAAGAAAATACAAGATGGCTCCAATATGATTGTCTAGTTTTTTAGAAAAAGACAAAGTTTTTCTAACTAACCGTGCAACTCTTTGCCTCAAAGTATTGTTAAACCTTTCAATGTAACTGGTTTTTCCACTTTCTTTGGAAACTGATTGATGTCGTTTAGTAGGTATAACTTGAGCGTAAGCCGCCCAAAAATCGGTAAAACACTTAGCACATTGACGATAAACAGCCGGCAAAGAATTCCAAAGACCTCTAGCTCCACTTTCACTGCGAGCGCCAACATAATATCCAACAATTTCTCTAGTTTCTTCATCAAGGGCTAACCAAATCCATTGCTGGTGACTTTTTTTACCTACAAATGACCAGAGTTCATCACATTGAATTCTTAATTTGCCTGGGCGCTTTGGGGAAACTTTTAAAAGTCTGGAAACCTGAAGATATAAGCTATTCACGTATTGTTGCAGCCAAACTTCTGAAACTTCAGCAGCACGAGCTATTCCAGCCAAGGGGATCTTTTCAAGTAATAGCCTCTCAATCCAATCCTTAGTTTCTTGCGAAACATATTTTTTGCTGGGATTTTCTAAAAACTGTCTTTTACAATCTTGACACTGATATTTGGTTTTTTTGTTATGAATTCTACCGTTTTTAACTGTATGTGAAGAGCCACATCTAGGACAAGTAGGTCTGACTTTTGACATCGCTACGGAAAAATATTTTATCAGGTGTTTAAGCAAGCATACTATTTTTACATAGTATCATAATTTGGGAAATTTAAAAATTAATAGCTTGGAAAATGAAACCAAATTTAAATTGTGCAACCTCAACTACTTAATCGCCATCAGCCCCACCTATATAAAACTCAAGGATTATAAATTTCACTACATATTTACCACTACCAGCAAGACTATCTTTTTGATGGGTTGCTTAGAATGAGCAGGCATGATTTCCTCCTTGGAAATTCCCCAAATCGAGCTTGCCCTGCTACATTTAGTTAGCAGGTGACGGTGTTTTGAACTGACCTCTAGTGACTAAAGCCGCTTTACCCTGAAGTATCATCCTGTTTCTCCTGCTTGTTCCAGTTAATGCAATTATTTGAGGCGGCAACAATCCGACTATCATTTAACTTCTTAAAGAAACGTGATTTCGGGATAAAAGAGATGCAAAATATATAAGCTAAAAGTAGAGAGTTCTCATCCATGTGTTTGCCCTGTTTTGTTAGGTCATAGTTATCAAGATTGTTTTGTTTGAGTAGGAAGCTAATAAGCTTAGTCTTGACAATCGCTTAACCGCAAATTGAACTTTGCACCAGCGAAAAACCCATCAATTACTCATGAGAATTTTTCAACTTCTCAGTAGGAGCTGAGCATCAGTTGCTCAATCGAAGTTTTGCCTACCTCTTTCATTGCTTGATGAATTTTTGGAGCCTGCATCCACGTAGCAGTAAACACTAAGGAGAGAACCGTAAAAGCTCCAAACAAGATTACCTTATTTGTTAGGTTAGGTTCCTCTTGTACTATGGGTTCGTTGGTAGCGGATTGGATTTCTCCTTTAACAGTCGAACTCCAATTACTGCCACATTGTGACCATAAACCCAAAAGATTGAGATCGCACAAGAATTCATCTCGTGTCTTAGAGGCATTATGGTATTTATCTTCTGAGATGATAAATTTTGAAGTACTTGCAGGCTGAATAACTACGCTAACTTTTCCCTGTGGAGTTTTATTTACAAAGTAAGCGATGCCTCGATACACCAATCTATAAGCTACTGGTTGTACAGGAACTTCACTTTGCTTCGCATTCGGATCAATACGATAGGTAGCTCTACGGTAAATCAGATTATAAGCGTGACCAGAGCCACGAAGTTGCTTAAAGGGCTGCCTTCCCTTCCGGGTTTCAACCTTTGAGGGGTCGTATTCGTAGCTCACACCACGATAGTAAAGCTTCATGGTTTCACTCTTGAATGAATGTAATGGAGGAGTTTCTTCAGGAAAAAGTTTTCTTATTTGAAGGTCTACTAGACTCAACTTCTATTCTTAAAAAAGTGATTTATGTCACGTTTCAGTAGTAATCCAATAGCAAATCAACTTGCCATCTACACTTAGCCACCGAGCTGTTAGCCTTCTTTTCCTAGGAGTTGTGGATGCAGCAATATTTTGCGGACTGGAAGGAGATTCAGATTTCTGAAGGGTTACATAATTCATGATTAAATCCCTTTTATTTAATAGATTTGTTGATTGGTAATTTAGAGGGAAG
This sequence comes from Funiculus sociatus GB2-C1, assembly GCF_039962115.1. Lineage (NCBI taxonomy): Bacteria > Bacillati > Cyanobacteriota > Cyanophyceae > Coleofasciculales > Coleofasciculaceae > Funiculus > Funiculus sociatus. The sequence goes on from NZ_JAMPKJ010000111.1 coordinate 2,683, forward strand.
CTTGAGGAAAGGTTTTGGGTATATTCTTCGTGTCAATCGATTTTAGATTTTAGATTGCCTCTGCCAACTCATTTAACGGAGCTTGACATTCTGTAAAAACTTCTGACAATTCCTCTTGTACGGGAAGGCTTGAAATCCTTGTTTTTCGTTCAAACATATGGCTTTTGAGTCAAGATGGTTAATGTTAACTTGCTTTCATAACTCTATTTTTATAACTTTACTTCAAGACAAACCACTCAAGTTCTTTTAGTTGATATGCAACTTAAGCAAAAGTCAGTTACAAAGTCTAAGCAATAGCTATAGGCGCAGAGAAGTATCCCAAACCGCCAAAAATTATGGGAAGCTCTTGCTAATTACAAGTAATTGCTTCGTCATTCTGCTGCAATTGCAACAGCGCCAAACCTCGAAAATACCAAACTCGATACTGGTTAGGACGAATTTGAATTGCTCGATCAAACGCTGCCAGGACTTCTTCATCCGGTTCCGATTCCAGTAACATCTTGCTGGAGCAATACCAACTATCATTTTGTGCTTTGTACCTTACTGTAATCATGAAGTTAGAAAGTGTTAACTTGATTGATTACCAATATAAAAACAAATTTTTGATAAATCTTTCACCTTCTCTGCCCGATTAATTGCCCATCGATGAAACACCTATTGCACAAAACTGCAAAGTCTATAACCTATTCTCTGTAATTCCCTTGAGTGAATCGTGCAATTAACCTAGCAGATTTATTCAATCAATTTGACATAAGCAGTGAATGCGCCACCTATCAACCTCTTTGTATTCTGCAATTGGATGCAAAAAAAGGTTGTTGATGAACACTAAGAACTGGGCGCAATTAACGGTTATCATTTTAGCTCCCGTGTTGGGCGTTGCTGAATACGGATATGATTTACCAAAATTTAGAACCAGCCTTTGAGGTTCCAGCAATAGCTTCATATCTGCATTCAGCAACACCTTGTTTACAGCACTACCGTTCTTACAGCATCTTGCAGAAAAGCGATTGCCTTAACTCAGCGCTTAACTAGCGGATCTTGAGTGGTGCAATTTGGAGAAGTTTTGCCAACTGAGTTCGTGTCACAACAGCTTACGCCATAAGTTATTTAAGAGAAAAACCATGAACGAAACAATCTCTGTCAATGCCAAAGCTAAATTAGTTCAGCCTGGTAAGGGTTCCACATATTTAGTGCTGGGTGACTTATACACTTTTCTCGCTGTGGGAGAAGATACGGGTGGAACCTATTCGTTATACGAGATAGTGATGCAACCGCAAAGCACTACACCACTTCACAGTCACGACCAAGCGGCTGAATCCCACTATATTCTTGAGGGTGAGGTTGAGTATCAGTTTGACGAACAAACTACTGTCGCAACTCAAGGAACCTACCTCTCTTTTCCCAAAGGTTTGCGCCACAGTTTCAAAAACGTCGGGTCAAAGCCTGCTAAAGTGTTGGTGATAGCTACACCTTCTGGACCTGAGCAGTTTTTTGCAGAAGTAGGTCAGCTAGTGAACCTGCCAATGAACCCTGAACAAGAGCGTAATCAAAACCGTCCCCCTAGTCCCGCCGACATCGAAAAAGCCGTTGAAATCGCTTCGACGAACTATGGGATAAAATTTGGCGTTGCTGAATGACGGAATGATTTCTTCTGATTAAAAATGAAAAATTAGGAACTCCAGCCGCTGATTCATCCCTATGATCAGCAACGCCCAAACAACATACTGTAAAGTCGCATTTTGGAGATTATTCATGTTGAAGCATCTAACGTTTGCAACAATAGGAGCAACTATTGTCGCTCTTGGTTTCGGAAACACAGCCCTTGCTGCGACCTTGGAAATAATTGCAAGTAATTTAGATAACCCTAGAGGATTAACTATCGGAGCGAATAGTTCTCTTTATGTAACTGAAGCAGGACGGGGTGGTGCAGGACCGTGCATTCCTTCTCCAACAAATCCAACTGCATCAGTTTGTTATGGTGCTACAGGAGCACTTACCCGCATTGAAAATGGCACAGTCACCAGAGTTGTAACCGGATTGCCATCATTAGCAGCACCTGATGGTAGTGAGGCAACAGGTGCCCATGATATTGCTTTTGATGCGACTGGGCAACCTTATGTTCTAATTGGGCTTGGTAGTGATCCTGCTGTTCGGAGTGCTTTGGGAGTGCCAGAGTTTGGACAATTGCTGAAAATTAATGCCCTTAATGGTGGCTCTGATTGGACTGCGATCGCTGACGTTTCAGCATTTGAGCAAGCTGAAAATCCTGATGGAAGCGGAGTAGATTCCAATCCTTATAGCTTTGTCATTCAAAACAATACCGCTTATGTTGCTGATGCGGGTGCTAACGCTCTGCTAAAGGTGGATCTTGATAATGGGGATGTTGATCTAGCGTCGGTCTTTGGTAGCCGTCTAGTGACTAACCCATTTGGGGGTCCTTATATTCCTATGCAGTCTGTGCCCAATGCAGTGGCTAGCAGTTCTGATGACACACTCTATGTCGGTGAATTGACCGGATTTCCATTTCCAGTAGATGGTGCACGAGTCTACCGCGTTGCCAATGGTGTTCCTGAGATTTTTGCCGAAGGCTTTACCAACATCATTGATTTGGATTTTGATTCCAATGGCAATTTGTATGTTTTGGAATATGCCACTAACGGTATATTGTCTGGTGATTTTACAGGTGCATTAACTCGCCTTAATCCAGATGGAACACGTACAACCCTTTTGCAAGACGGGTTACTTGCTCCAACTTCATTCACATTTGGAGATGACGGGGATATTTTTATAGCAAACCGAGGAATTGCTGCGGGTCAGGGAGAAATTATTCGATTCAATCCCAATGATTCTCAACCAGTTCCTGAACCTTCAAGCTGGATTGGGTTACTGGCGATCACTTCCATAGGAGGATTCCTAAAAGTGACCCAACGCAGACGTTATTGTAGTCATTCTTAATCTAGTAACGCGGCAAGCTTAAGAAGCTCGATTAGGGTAAAGACGACGTAATTTGAACCCTTGCATCCTTTGTAGTGAAACGCCACTGCACCTGAGCCTGTTCTGGATTGCAGTGGTGTTGCCAAGCTGCAAGCTTTTGCTTAAGCATCAAATTATAACCAATTCGACGTTCAAGACATTGCTAACGTAAGACACTTAACTCAATTGAGCGTGACATTCAACCAACTCCCGTTACAGGGAGTGTAAAACCACTCTAAACGCTGTGCTAGACGATGCACTTCATCGACATCAAATGCTGTCGAATAACAGATTATTTGTCGTCTTAACAAATTGTTGTCATTGGGCGCTTCTATCGCTACTAAAGCCTAGATATATTTGGATGAACAAAAGCTGGAGTTAAGAGGATGTTTGAAAAGTAGTAATAAACACCAGTATTGTAAGAAAACTTCCTGGAGTCATAGGCTGAATCATATGCAAAGTTTCAACAGCCTTCCAGGAAGCTATGAATCCAGCCTACGCTACAGAACTCAGCCTTGAACAGTACCAATTATTTGAATTCCTTCTCAATTCAACTTATACAACGGGTAGACCCCGCAGTGTTAGCTTGATGCGTGTTCTCCAAGCCATTTTGTATGTGCTGGTCAGTGGTTGCGCTTGGAGGCTGTTGCCCAAAGAGTATCCACCGTACTCAACGGTGTACTACTACTTCCGCAAATGGCGCAAGGATGGCAGTTGGAAGCGAATCCATGACCAGAGGCGTGCAATGGGTGAGAGTCACTGAAGACCACCTTGCTTTTTCCAAGTGCGGCAAGTCTAGATTCTCAAACCGTACCGACTGCCGTCATGGTACATGAGACGGTTGGGTACGATGCTGGCAAAAGAATTAAAGGCAGAAAACGCTTTACCTTGGTCGATACTCTGGGATTACTGATTGCAGTGCGAGTCGTGGCAGGCAATGTCCCTGAACGTGAAGGGGCAGAGCAGTTGTTCCACCAGGTTCATGACTGAACGTCAACGTCTCCCACGACTCGTTCGCATTTGGGTAGATGGGGGCTTTTCCGGTGAGAACTTCTTGCGCTGGGTGATGGATACGTTTCGTTAGATTTTAGAAGTCGTTTTACGTCCTGAAGGTGCTCAAGGCTTTGTCCTATTGCCTAAGCGGTGGACTGTAGAGCGTACTTATGGTTGGCTGCATTGGTGCCGCCGCCTGAATGTCGATTATGAGCGATTGCCTGCTTCTTCCGAAGCCTTCATTTATATCGCGTTGATTCGTCTGATGCTACGTAGACTTGCCTAAGCTTTTTCTCACTCTCTCCGTATTTCCAAACATCCTCTAAGGGTCGCTCGCGCAAACTTTCTCTGCAATCTTGCAGTAGAGCGGCTCCGCGCGAGCGACACAAATTTATCTTGATGTTATTTAATTTGGCATTGAGACAAAAATTGCCGAGAGTGCGATCATAACAAGGTGACTTATCACCCAAGAGTGTAGATTTCCAATGAGTGATAAGCAGACTTATCACCGATACAATCTAAAACAGAGTCCCTCCTGCGGATACAGAAGGGACTTGTTCAACAAAAGGTCTACTCTTACTCTATGTTGACACGAACATCTGGGGCGGCGATCGCTCCTACTACTCGCTTGGCTGAAGTTAATTCCACTGTCCAATTGATTGACCTTTGGTTGCACGGCAAGACTCGTCAGAGCCAGAGGGCTTACCGTGGTGACATCAATTGTTTTTTGGCATTTGTCGAAACCAAGCCGCTGCCGCAAGTTACGCTCAATGATGTCCAGGCGTTCGCTGATGCCCTAGCTTCTCAGGGGTATTCTGCCGCTACCCAGAATCGTCGGCTTTCATCCCTCAAGTCACTGCTCTCGTTTGGGCATCGAGTTGGGTATCTGCCCTTTAATGTAGGTGCGTCGCTAGACACGCCTTCAGTCAAAAACACTTTAGCAGAGCGGATTTTGACAGAGCTTGAGGTGATGACGATGATTGCCTTGGAACCGTGCGAGCGCAATAAGCTGTTACTCCGTTTCCTGTATGCCAGCGGTGCCAGAGTTTCGGAAACATCTTCTTTAAGATGGCGTGACTTCAAACCTGTAGGCGATCGCGGTCAGGTTGCATTGTATGGCAAGGGGGGAAAGACGCGGTATGTGGCACTGCCAGCTTCCCTCTGGAAAGAGCTAACTAAGTTCCGAGGTGATGCCGGACAAGATGACCCGGTGTTTAGAAGCCGTAAGTTTGCCGGGGCTATTCAACCAAACCAAGTGCGGCGAATCATCGAAATAGCTGGGTCACGTGCGGGGATTGAAGGAAAGGTTAGTCCGCATTGGTTCAGGCACTCCCACGCCTCCCACGCTCTTGACCGAGGTGCGCCTGTGCAGTTGGTTCAGGCAACGCTGGGTCACGCCTCGGTTGCAACAACCAGCCGCTATCTTCACGCTCGTCCATCCGACAGTTCTGCCCTTTATCTACCTTTTTAGGAGCAAATATTTATGACATCTAAACCGATGGAATTAGAAGGAACTTGGGAGGAGATTATCATCCACTCAAAAGAACTCGCTGGAAAGAGAGTGCGCGTCACCGTTCTTAGAGACGAACCTGAATCCCCTTCCCCTGAAACGCCTTCTCCCTCTAGCTCCACTGCCGAATCTCTCTTGAGGTATGCAGGGACATGGGAAGGGGACGACCTTGAGGAGTGTCTCCAGATGGTTTATGATTCCCGTGCCCCGCTGGAATTTTAAGCGTGTATTTGCTCGACACCAACCACTGTAGCCGCATTATTGAAGGAGATGCCGTTGTCCGTCGCCGCCTCATCGAGTTGGGCCAGGTGCCAGTGGCTACCAGTGTCATTGTTTGCGGGGAACTCATTTTCATGGCACAAAATTCACAACAGAAGGCGGCTAATCTAATCCGAGTGCAAGCTTTTGTACAAGGCATCGACATCTATTCGGTGGACAGGGAAACTGCCCATATCTACGGTGAATTTAAAGCGGAAATCATCGCTCAGTTTGGCCCCAGAGAAAAAAGTAGACGCAGAACAACCAGGATTGAAGCTTTAGGCGTGAGCGAGAATGATCTGTGGATTGCTGCTACTGCCTTGCGTCACGGTCTGACTGTGGTTTCATCTGATAGTGATTTTGAACGGATGCGAGAGGTAAGAACGCTTCCAGTAGAAAATTGGTCATCGCCGCCGTCACCTCCCTTACTTGAGCCTTGAATGGGTGTTAGTGTATCTTCACTCCTTGCGATTAGCCCCACAGCAAATCCCTCACTTTTCACGATGAGCGATCGCAGCACCCAGTCCTGCTCCAATGTCTACAATTACTGCAACTTTAGAGAGATTTATCAGTTCTAACCCTTATTGATTGGTAGTCTTACCTCAAGAACACCTGGAAAATAGTTACGATGACACAACTGCGTGCCTTGATTTTTGACATTGATGGAACGATGGCAGATACCGAGCGAGATGGTCATCGCGTTGCTTTCAATCGTGCCTTTGCTGAAGCTGGTTTAGATTGGGATTGGTCAGCTGAGCTGTATGGAGAGTTACTTGAGGTTACGGGGGGAAAGGAACGCATTCGCTTTTACTTGGAGCAGTATCGACCGGATTTCGAGCCACCGACTGACTTGGACAAGTTTATCGCTGACATTCATGCGACCAAAATCAAATGTTTCCAACAATTGGCGGCTGAGGGGGCTATGCCGTTGCGCGTAGGAGTGAAGCGATTGATAGAAGAAGCCCTCTCTCAAGGAGTTCGCTTGGCGATCGCAACAACAGCTTCACGCCCCAATGTTACTGCCCTATTGGAACATTCCCTTGGAGCCAATAGCCCTGACTGGTTTGAGGTGATTGCCGCTGGTGATATCGTTCCTGCCAAAAAACCAGCACCAGATGTCTATCAGTATGTCCTACAGATGATGGATTTAGAGGCCCAAGATTGCCTTGCGATTGAAGACTCGTACCAAGGTTTAGAAGCTGCCTGTCAACTAGGTTTGAAAACAGTTGTTACGGTTAACGAATACACGCAAAATCAAGATTTTTCCGGTGCCATACTGGTATTAAATCACCTGGGAGAACCTCTTCAACCCTTTAGTGTTCTTGCTGGTGATGCTGGAGATGCAAGTTATGTCGATATAGCATTGGTGCAGCGTCTCCATGCTCTCTAACGTTTGAGAAAAACGATCGTTCCCCCTAGAGCTAATAAGATAAACACAAGCCATTTTTGCTTCTGGAACGGACTACGTGGTCAGTGATAAATCTTAACTTTCCTTGCATCTTTCTCAAAACTTTGAGATATTGAATTGAAAAAATTAATTCAGATAGAAACTTATGGCAACTGAGCAAGAGCTTCAATCTCTTTTTAATACCTTGGATAGAGATCAAGATGGCAAAGTATCGAGTAATGAGCTTTTTTTAAGTCCTGGGTTAAATGCAGTCATTTCAGCAGAAACAGGTACTAGCCCCGCGGAACTGCTAGCGATGTATCGAGATGAAGAGGGTAATATTACCTTTGAAGACTTGAAACAAGCTGTTAAGAAAGCAGGGAATTTAGAATAAGCGCGATCGCCCAACCAGCAGCGATTGAAATAGCGACACTCATTCAAGTGGATGACTGTCGCTTCCGGTAAGGGTTTCAACCATTATCGATTTTTCAGCTTATCCGAGATGTACTCAGTTATCCCAAGCAAAACCATCGAAACCGCAAGTTCCTAGTCTTCTTTCGTACCGCGGCACAGTTCTTCAGCCGGATAAAGTGGCAGGTTCAAGGTCAAACGATATGGAGTCTGAGCGCGATTATGCTCCCTAAGACCACCAATCCGAGCGCCCGACGGAAGTAGTTGACCCCATCAAACAACTCCTGCCATGCCCAGGTGAACAAAGCACCGAACCCCATTAAATCAAATCCTGTCTGGAGATTGCCGCTGGGCAAGACGAGTTGAAGTAGGCTTGCTCCCAACCCTACTAGAATCGGCAAATTGGGCATCTGAGCAATGACAATCTTGCCCTCGCTGTCTCGAAAAGTGCGATCAAACAAGGTGGTTCCCTGTACCTTAAGCTCTTCTGAATCGCGGTTCAATTGGGACGACATCTACTCTGCCTCAATGCTACTGAACCCAAATGTTAGGTCGGTTCTGCCTACTTGGTGTCTAACTCAAGTTGGAGATTGCTCTTGCGATCGTCCTTCGTTTCAGTCCCCTTGCGGGGATTCTGTTGGCGGAAAGGATTACCTGGCAACAGTATTTGGTACAAGCTTTTACCGCCTGACCCGCATGGCTTTGACCGCGACAGTGACGGGGTTGGATGCGAAAAGCAGTAAGGAGCGATCACCCGTTGGAAGAATGGTGGTTTCAACTGAACAGGCAGCAGAAATATAGGTGCCCTAGGCACTTATATTTGTGGGTAGTGGTATAGAAGTAATGATAAATTCACTTTCACCCCCTACCGTACAAGGCTTTGAGCATTGAATATCACTACCTGTTTACCACTACCTATTGGTGGTGCGCTCAAACTGGCTGGCAGGTAATCAGCAATCTAAGATTCGAGCTGGGGCAGTCGATGTTGAGAAAGCGAACGACTTGTCGTCGCGCTTGCGCTTCGCGCAATCAAGGAAAGAAAAGGCGATCGCTCTTGAGTCAACTACCTACTTATTCTGTTTGAACCGCATCAATCAACCTCCACTCATCTCGCCCATGAATCGCAACGTTTTTACCGTCAACATTAAAAATCCAGTAAGGCTGCCCTATCGACTT
>NZ_JAMPKJ010000112.1 GCF_039962115.1 Funiculus sociatus GB2-C1
GATGCTTGTCGCCGGATGGGAGTAGAGGGAGTCAGTACCCACAGCTTTAGGCGAACTGCTCTGACTCAAATGCACAATGCTGGGATACCGCTGCGACACATTCAGGAGATATCTGGACACAATGACCTGGGTACTTTGCAGCGGTATTTGGAAGTGTCGCCAGAGCAGAAGCGTAAGGCGGTATCGATGATTGGTTGGTAGGATGCGATCGCCAGTCGGGAACTCCTCAAAAGTTATGTACAGTGCCTTTTTAATTGTTGTGGAGACATATTAGTGTCGTTAAAGCACCAAAGCTAGACTTAGCTGCCTTTGGGCTTGGAGCCAGGGCACTGCGTCTATTTTAGACAGTCCAATAATGACCCCGATTTATCTTGTGTGATCGCTCAAACCGCTTTGGGTTTATTTTAGATAGTCCAATAACACTTCCCTATTCACCGTGCGATCGCTCAAGGTGAGTAAAGTTGCTGTGCAAAGTGCGGCGGCACGCTATAACCAAGAAGCGAACCCGCCACATTGATTGGTTCGGGTAAGTAATACCAGCTAGGAAAACCTTGAAGCCGCGCTACTGCTTCCACCGTCAAGCTCTTAACCGTGCCATCTGACTTCCACAAATCAATAAACCGGCGGCGAACACCTTGCCTCTGGTCTGTAAAGATGGCTCTCTTAATCGTCCAGATTGGCTCCGTGGGTTCCCTCAGTTTTGGCAAAGAGTCCCTAAACCCAGTACGCTCAATTAACAGAGCTGGAATCTCCGGACAAATAGCCAGCTTCTCCTCAAGTGCCTTCTGTTGAGCAGGAAGAAGTTGGGACTCAGGTAGCGACGGGATTAAATCTTCAACAAACTGATACCATCCTACCCGGCTTTGCTTTGGTGGTAGCGCTGGCGCTTTTCCTCTTGCGGCTTTGACAATCAACCGCTTTCGAGACTGAGGAACTCCATAATCCGCCGCATCCAGCACCCCTGCTGTTATCTGATATCCCAACGCCCAAAGCTCATCCTGAATAATCTGCCATGATTCCGACTGTCTGTACCCCAATACGTTCTCCAGCGTAAAACATTTGGGCTGCAATACCCGTATCGCAGTGGCTACAGCAGTCGCGGCTTCGCGGTCTAGTGATTGCTCCGTACCGTTTCCCAGCGCCTTACTAAAGTTTGAGCAGACCGGAGAAGCGTGGAGATAATCCGGCTGGGGGAATCCAGGGAAATTAGCAAGAGCTAGTTCTTGAACCGTTCGTTGAATTACCTTGGTGCCATAGGGTTTGAAGTTCAGCGATAGAGAGGCAGCAAGTGCAGCAGATAGTTCTGTTCGACTAGGGTCGCATTCCACGCTCAAGACAGGTCTAACACCAGCCATGACCATGCCAGCTTCTACACCACCGCCTCCAGCAAACAGTACAACAGCCGTTGGAGCATCATCAGGTAGGGTAGGAGCATGACCCAAATATTTGAGTACCTTTTGGCGTTTTTGACCGTCAGCAGTTTTATAAGTTTCGACCAGGTAACGATAAGGTTGTCCTTTAATTATTTTGGTTCGGATAAACATGACCGGAGTGCCTAACTACAGGGTAGTATTAGGCATTCTATACCCTAGAGTCCGATCTAACTGAAACCTGGTTTCAGCTCTTTGATGGTATTTGGAGGTCGGAAAACTGAATTTCGGTATACGAGACTCAAACGAGGTGGTGGGATCTTTAGGCTCAATTGGTGGAGGAGTCCGGGAAACTGAAATTCCAGCCTACAAGACCCAAACACGTTCTTCCCAGAGGTTGCAAACTTTACAGCCCCTAGGAAGAGAAACCTAATAACGTGGACTTAGACAAAAACTGAAGCAGAAATGGCTTCAAATTCAAATTTAGAAAGACTTTCAGCTTAAATAGGAATAGTTCAGTATTGACAAAGGTTTCAGGTGTTTTTAAATTATCAACATTTGTTTTTTGTTAAGAGAGCTTTTAAGCCCCTCTAGGGCATAAAAAATGTTTGAGTTTCACTAACTAACTATTCTCCTTGTACACACATTTAGCTATTGCAATGAAATCGTATCCGAGGAGGAACTGCGGGAGCTGTTCAGGTTAGAAAACGAGTAACCCAGCTCCCGCAGCTCCCGATACTAAAATCAAAATCCAAAGTGCAGGATATTTTCTTTTCAGGTAACAGTGAAGCCAAAATTGGGAAAGTGGAATATTTAGATATCCTCTATCCACCAGTCATCTGTAATTTCTTCGGTCAATTCATATTCGGTAGTGATTTGCTCAGCATATTCATCACCCATCTTCTTTGAATGTCCAATAAGTGTTCCAAATGCCTCAGTAATATCTTCTCGACCAGGTTGGCGAACATGCTTTTCTGCAATATGCCTCAGAGCATGAGGATTAATCCAGCGAGCTTCTCCGAATAAGGCTTGTGTTGCAATTGCAAAAGCCCGACGAACTATTATCCAGAGGGTATCTATATCAACAGGCTTACCAAAAGCTTCAGTTTCGTGCTTTCCGAAAACCAAGAACAAACGGTTATTGGCTGTGAAATTACTCTTGGCAATTTCCCAAGCATTAATCCGTCGCTCAACTCCCTTCAACTGCCGCTCTTGGTACTGGATATATTCTTCTGGCGAACTTTTCACGTTTTTTGGAAGAATTCCTTGTTGGGCAGCTTCTATCTTTTGGTGGATACATTCTGCCTTATCAAGCTTGTAGTTCCAAAGTTCCATCCATCCCTCTGGCGTACTAACCAATTCCTCAATCAGGGGTCGCCAGTTGTACAACCACATATCTAAATCTTGGGTCAAGATAGCGGGCAATCGATAATGCCGAGGCTTGCTTTGAGAGGAGTGTTGGGTAGCGCGTTTGTGTTCTTCAAAGTAAGCTTCATAATAGGGATTTCCCTGATCATCTTTCCGACGAAACAAGGTTTCGTCAAGAGCAAAGTTTCTAATTTCCTCCTGCCGAACCGGGCAGTAAACCAGAATTTTGACAATTAAATAAGTCTGCCAGGAACGAGCAACTGCTGAAGTTTGGCGTTTTGTACGATATTTAGTTGCTTCTCCTGTCTTTTTGTCACGACGAGTAGTGTAAGGAGCGCATAAATTTCTTAGGTATTGAACTACTTGTTGGGCTTCTGGATGGGTTAACTTTTTCCTCGACCATTTTTCTGCGTCAAGCTGTTTTTTCTCCTTGGCATACTCTTCGGCGTACTCATTCCGCAAGTCTTTTAAATCTAAAATTAGTGGGATATCCGACCAATTGCGGCGAGTAGATTTGTCATAGTTCAACCACTTAGCGATCGCAATCGCTGTTTTAGCCGTACTTACACCCGTGGAATGACAAACTCCTCGTGTATCAATTGCCCAATATGTATACTTGTCAAGCAGGTCTACATCAGTCAGTAGCTCCAAGTTCAGTTCTGAATGAGGATAATTTTGGGAATACCAGCCAAGGAATGCTAGTATTTTGTGCTTATCACTCTTAAAAGTTGATGGCTTAATAGTGTCTATTTTCGGACTACGGGCTTCTCCATCTTCTCTAGACCGTTTTGGATCAGATACAGTTCGGCGTATACTTCTTCCTCCGGTTAAACGAAACTCCTTGAATTCTTCAAGTTGCTTAAGAACATGATTTGGCAGATTCTCTTTAGATAAGCTGTAGGGTGAATGTCGTTCTCTAGTTTTTGGTAATGCAGGACCCTTTTCTCGAAACGGAGAAACTGTTGCAACTGGATCAGGAAATAGACAATGCCACCAAGCCTGCTTCTCTAGCCACTGTGTGAATTGCCTAAGGGTAGAACGATAGTTTCTTCCAGTACTTCGAGATGTTCTTCCTTTCTCAACAGCTAAAGCAAATTGCCGGTCGAAAATTTCCAAAGCTCCCTTGAGTTGAGTAACGGGTAGTTTATCGCAAAAGGAAGCAAATTCCTCGACCTTCAAATTTTGGGCAGCGGGGTCTAATTCTGGAAAGACGTATTGCCTTAGGGCAATGCTCAGGTATTTATCAAAGTTAATGCCAACGTTATTGGCATCTATAGAGGTTTCCCAGAGTTTTAGGGCACGACCGAGAGTGTATTGTTCCATGTGACCGCAACAGTAATAAATAATCCAACGGACTTGAATTCTCGAAAAAAGTCTTGAGGTGAAGAGCCTGCCAAACGGCGCGAGCTACTCAGTAATTAGAAGAATATTACTATAAGTATGCACTCATACGTTTTTTGTATGAATGCGTACTCTAAAAAAGTTACTCAAGCCCTTCCATATAAGGAATTTTAGCAGTATTTCTAGAGCCTGCTTCGCGAATTTAAACCGTGGGATTACAGTTGAAAACTACAATTTTTATGGTATTTTTATGGTATATCTGTACTATGTTTAGGTGGGGGTATGTATGAAAAGTTACTCACTGGGTCATGTGCTAAATTTATGGCGCAAGTCCAAGGAAGCAAAACTTGTTGCCAATGATTTTGAGAAATACCTCAGCATCGCTTTGAGGTTTTATGTCATTCCTGAACTAGATACTCTTTCTCAAAATTTGAAAACTAGGCAGTTTGCTGCGTACTGCGATGAATTCCCAGCTGCCAAACTTAAAGATGCTTTAGAAATCTTCAATCAGCAGACGTCCATCGCGATAGAGAACGGGCAAATTTCTGAAGGTACCAGAGATAATTACCGTTCTACTCTCAAGCGATTTTTGGAGTGGATGGAGAGACAAGTTTGGTGGCGCGAGTTATTTCCAGTTCCAGTTACCCAAGAGGATGTTGCTCCTTTTCGAGTCTCACCAGAACCAAAACCGACGCGGGGAAAGCTGGCATCCTATGGATTGACATGGAGCCAGTTGCCGAAGCATGTAGTTGGGCAGATGCAGGTATTTAAAGAGTTCCGGTTAACGGGAGGTCAGAACCTACGCCGCACTGCTCGTTCTCTCCGGGAACGTCGGGAACTCGGAAGAGTCCGCAAGCCCAGAGTCGTTCCTGTTAAACCATCTTCGTTCCAGCATCATGATGAGCAAGCGGTACTCCGGTTTCTAGGCTGGTATGCCCAAGAGTACCCTGATTCTGAACTTAACTTGGAGCTGTTAACTGATGTAAATTTGCTTCGTGACTATACTGACTGGGCTATACAAACTCGTGGAGTAAACCATTCAACGGGTGAACATATGGTTGGTACAGGGATTGCGATCGCTAAGTGGCTCAATTACGACAATTCACAGCGGCGTGATTGGTCAGATATCCCGATTGTTCTCCAACTACAGGATTTACAAAGCGAATATTCAGAGATTTATGAACAGGAAAAGCAGCTCCTTACGCAGGAGAAATGGAAGCATAAGAAGCTAACTCATGAGGAAGCTCGACAGGTTGTTCAATACATCCAAAGACTATGCGCTCCAAATTATGGAAAACATAATAAAGAAACCGGAGAGTTTCTCAGCCACGGGACTCGACCAAAATCCGCAGTTGCTAGAGCTTGGCAGGCTTACTTAATTCTTAAGCTTTTGGTTTACTGCCCCGTTCGTCAACAGGAGGTGAGAAATTTAAAACTTGGAGAAACTTTGTTTCGCAAAGAAGATGACCGGGGGATTCCCTATTATGTGGTTAAGCTCCAGGAGCATAAACTCTCTTCGATAACCCACAAACCTCGTGAATATAAGCTACCGGCAATTTTGACCGAAGACCTTGATTTGTGGGTTATCGGGTGGCGACCTCTGATTGCAGAGTCAGTCAAAACTTTAGAAGGATGGGCAGAGTTTTGGGGTTATGGTTCTGACAAAGTAGAACGAATTCGGGCAAGAGTGGAAGCTGCTCGACAAGGAATTGTTGCTGAAAAGGTAGAAGCTTCGATTGATAAGTATATTGAGCAGGAAGAAGCAAGGCTACAAGGAGCGGAAAATCGTGTTGCTGCCTGGAAAGTAGCGAAGGCAAACTTCGAGAGCCATAATTACTTGTTTTTCATTATTGGTAAGGGAGATCCGAATAGTTTCGGCAAACCTCATTATGTTGCCAGTATTTGGCGCATGGTCAGTCGGGCGATCGCTACGGCAACACTTGCTTTATTCGGAGAAGCCCGATGGACTAACCCTCACGCTTTGCGGCATATTGCAGAGAAACATATCCGGCAAATAGGGAAATCAAATATTGCCAATCAATTTGGAACTTTGCTTGGACACTCAAAGGAAATGGGTGATCAGTATGCTGCTCAAATCACATCAGAGTATGAGTTGACAGAAGACATTGTAGACGATTGGTGGGAGTAACAACTGTAATAGGAGCTTAGCCATTTTATAGCCCTTAAAGGGGTTGAAAAGCCCTTTGAACAAGGAAAGGGTTGATGGCTTAAAAACACCTGAAACCTTTGCCAATACTAGATTATTCCTATTTGAGCTGAAAGTCTTTCCAGATTTGTATTTGAAGCTATTTTTGCTTCATTTTTTGTTTAAGTCCCGTTAGACGTTACGCCGAATAGTCTCGCGCCGCCTGTAATCTCTAGTTAAGAGTTACACTTTGACTTCAGAATCAAAGGGAAAATTAGAAATTCTTAAGACAGCGGCAGACATCTCAGATTGGGGATACGGTCGCTGGGCTTATGAACAGTGGGAAATCTTCAACGAACAGTATTGGGATGGAAGTTTAGAACCCGGTGGTATTTTTTGGGGACTTACAGCCCACGGACAATCACTTGGCTCTTATGAATCCTGGCGCAATGCCATTACCTTGCACAAAGCTCTTGTTGAACCAGCTTCTAACGCTTGGAGGCGAGGTAAATTACTGGGTAAGAAATTCGCGGCGGATGTGTTGCTCCATGAGATGATCCACCAAGCTCTTCTTCAACAAGAAAAAGTCTGCCCCCAATCCCATAACTGCGAAGCTTGGTGCGATGAGATTAATCGTCTCATTCCCTTAATGGGCATCGAAACCAGTTTGATTGCCCGACCTGTGAAGCAGCGTCGAATCAAAGTTGAGTCAGTGACGGTAGATGGCAAACTCACAACAAAGTCCAAAGTAACCTGGGAGCCACGACCGGGGTTTATGCCTCGTTCGACGATTGCTAATTTTCCCCACTCGTTGCGATCGCACTCTTACTATGAAAAATCAGCCGTGCAGTTAGGTAAAAAATCTGGATTGTTGGTAGATGGTGATGGTGTGGTTGAGCGTAACGTCTAGTTAAGCGTTACAGTTAACGCGGCAGCACGAGCTTAGCACTCTGTTGGGACGGATAGTAATACTTATTGACGCTTCTGTTTCAGCCAAAGCAGCCTTGTAGCTGTGCCTTGTGGAATCTTCGTTACTTTGGTTGGCTTACTCCCATCAACATCAACCAGGTAAAGAAAATTAGTACACTCAGGATAACCTATTAGTAACAAAGGTCGATAACACTTACCGTCGTACCCAGCTGCAAATACAATTTTTTGCCCGTCAGGTGACCAAGCGAAGTCTTGAATACCGCCAGCTGGACTTTTAGGAGGTGTAGGAAACAGTTCTCGCAGCTTTTTAGTCTTCAGATCCAATAGCCAGATTGTTTCACTGTTGAAGTTGAAGTTGTTATTGGTTTTGGCCCTAATGAGCAAAGCGAGATAGCGACCATCCGGCGACCACTTCATGGCTTCATCATTAGAAGATAGAGATGGGAATATCCGAATTGGTAAATCATCTTTGGCATCAAGGACTACTTGCAGGTTATTTCCGTCAGAATTGATTTGGTACAGCGTCTTCAAGGTTTTCTTCGTATCCCTATGCCAGAAGGCAAGAGTTTTACTGTCTGGTGACCAAATCAGTTGGTAAACACTACCAGGAGCGAGTTTAGTAATACGCTGCGAACGTTGACTGGCAATATCGAACAGGTAAACATCTTCGACAAGGCCAGAGGCCTCGTTACTAAAACCGTCTGTATAAGCGACAGTTTTCCCATCTGGGGACAAGGTGTACTGATTACTGCTGCCAAGACTTTTGTCCTCGATTTTTAAGACTTCTATAGAACCATTGGGACTAATGGATTTTTTCGCGTATAGAAGTCGTTGAGTCTGAGGAGACCATGACACATACGATCTCCTCGTTTCCTCATTGAGAGCACTTGGGAGACTGTTGGGAAACTCCCACTGAGACATCTTCCAATTTGTTGGGTTTACTACATACCAACCCTGTTGCTTGTTAATCTCAGTGAGGTTGAGGATGACGTCGCGATCTCTTGGTAAGCTGGTAATGCTCTTGACAGGAGCAAGTATTGACACGCCACACCCACCCAAAAGCATACAGATTAGAAAGAAAAATCTTAGCGGTTTGAAAGAGGCTTTCATTTTTTAACAGCGGCGCTTAAGCCTTACAGGGATAGGGAGCATTGAATTTCTGTCCTTCCAACCTAAGCGTGGAGGTGTGGCAGTTATGCAACCTCACATTCTGCTTTTCTAACTGTCACAGTGAGTCTCACCCAATATCACCATTGGATAGATGTTGCTCCACTGATAAATTACTGGGTAAGAAATTTGCGGCGGATGTGTTGCTCCATAAGATGATCCACCAAGCTCTTCTTCAACAAGGAAAAGTTTGCCCCCAATCCCATAACTGCGAGGCTTGGTGCGATGAGATTAATCGCCTCAATCCCTTAATGGGCATCGAAACCAGTCTGATTGCCCGACCTGTGAAGCAGCGTCGAATCAAAGTTGAGTCAGTGGCGGTAGATGGCAAGCCTTCAACAAGTCCTAAAGTAACCTGGGAGCCACGACCGGGGTTTATGCCTCGTTCGACGATCGCTAATTTTCCCCACTCGTTGCGATCGCACTCTTACTATGAAAAATCAGCCATGCAGTTAGGCAAAAAATCTGGATTGTTCGTAGATAGCGATGCCGCAGTTGAGCGTAACTTCTAGTTAAGCGTTACAGTTGACGCGCTAGGACGAGCTTGAGTCGAGAGTGCAGGGAATTGATGTCCGCTGTCGCTAACTATCGTTGCAACAGATCGAGTAACTTATGTAATGGTACATCTAGCAACTGGGTGGAAGAAACCAAGACGTAATCTATACAATTTCATCAATCCAGCTTTGAATCTTGTTAATCAGCTTTGGTGGGTTAGGTTGAATATCCTTCAAGGGTTGCTCAATAGACTGGTTGGTAATCCAAGCAATGTGAATCCCCAAATCTGCATCAGCAAGTTTTTGACAGAATGCGATCGCTTCCTCTGTTGGCTCGTGAAAACCGTTAGTGTCTTTGATGTACAAAACCAAAGCTAGGTTTGGGCGCTGCAACTTGTCTTGAATCTCGAAGAGGTGTTGTTGGAGTTCAGCATCACTCGTGACAGTGGGAGGTTTCCCTGGAATTTTGACAGCGTGATGCTTGTAGATTTTGTTGCAGAGTTTTTGCGCGATCGCTCCTTGTTCTGTCTCTCCTTTCAGGGATAGTAAGTTGACTGCTAAGGGATAAGTGTAGTCAGTGGGTTGCAGTTCGTTAAAATCTAGGTTCTGGGCTTCGAGGATTTGAGCATCAGGAGAGTTACCAACAGGAATGTTGTCAGGTGCTTCGGGATGGGTAGTGGTAGATGGCCTGTGCCATGCTTCATAAAAATCTGCGTAACTCATGTTTTGGGCGCAGTGCCAAAGGATGCCTTCGCAATATAGGCTGCAATCATGCCCATTTTCCTTATTGTGTTCTTGGTTACAGTTTCTTAAGGCAGCAACTACTGAAGGAAATTTACTTGAGATTAAAATCCTTTTCAAGTGCGGAGCAGCATCCTCGCAGATTATACTATCCTGACTATTACAAAGTAGGTAAACTAAAGAGTCGATCCATTCTGAGTCTCCATATTCTGGTATGTTTTCTCTTATAGCAAAATTAATATTTTTATCTTTGGTTTTGTTAAATGTTTCAATTAGTATAGTTACGGATTCCACTAGGCTAGGTTGGTATCTAATCAAGATAGCAGCCAATCTCCAACGAGTAACTTCATTTTGACTTTTATGTAATAGTTCAGTTAGAAAAATCATCTGTTCATCATTCTCTTGGTAGAGTTCCCAAATACCCATAATTAAGGATTCAAAAAGGTGATCATCCTGAGTAGTTAGCAGGATACTGATTAGAGTATGAAACGCTTCTGGATTACCAGGATTAGCTGCTGCCAATCCGAAAGCAACCGAACTTCGTAGTGCTTCATCCTCGCTTGACCGCAACTTTTCGGTCAAGGCATCGATTAGATCCGGGTTGCCAACACCAATTTGATATTCAAAAATATTCTCAACTATACAGATATCAATCTCATTACTACTTTTACTGATACGAATTAGTTTAGCTAGGGCATAAATAAATAATTGAAAATTTTCTTCAATAGATAAATCATCTATAACACTCTTAACTATTGTAGGACTCTGGGTTGTATATATTAACTCTGTCAATGTGGAAGTTGCTAGAGGATTATCTGGCTCAATGAACTGTAAACTACTAGCAGCGTGGTAGCGAAACTGTTCATTTTTAGTAGAATAGAGTATTGCAGTTAAGGTTTTTTTTATAGCATCTGGGTTTCTCCTATCATAACTTAACTCTCTAATAGCTATGCAGCATATTTCTTCATCTTTTTCATCTTTAGCTTCATGAACCAGATTAGCTACTTCTTCTGGAGTTTTAGGTTTAATTCTATACGTACAAATAGTTCTGCTTTTATTAACCTGAATTTTCTGGAGAATATCAGATAATAAAAATTTAATTTTTTCATCAGCACTCTTATGCATCCAGCGTTTTAAAAGCACTGTTCCTTCTGTTTCTTCATTACCAATTTCGTAGAGCAAAGAAGAGTAAATTTGTTTATTTTTATTGTTTTGGCTAGTTTTAATGATATGAATCATAATAGCAATTACCTTTGGGTTTTCTATAGCAATTTTCATGAATTTACATCTAGCATTCTGTCTAATATCTTTACCCCTTCGACGACTTATTTGCTGTCCAAAAGGACTCATAAGCTGAATTATAAGTTCAATAATCTCCTGATCAACAAGAAAATTATCTCCTAAGTACAGGGCAATTTCTAAACGTAACTCATCACAGGCAATGGTGTTTAATAAGCATTTTAAGACACTGATAGCCAATTGGCGATGAGTTTCTCGTAGTACAGCCTTAGCTTCTTCAGCAACAGTAGGGAATGTTATCCATTTTTTGTTTTTACTATCGAAAATACCAAAACCCAAAAATGTGATTTCCAGCAAGATTTCATAAACAAGGCTACATTGACTAAACTCTGCAATACTTGCTGCTGCCAAAAATAAGGCTTGCGATTGATATAGCGTTTCCTAGTCTGCTGAGGTACAGTAACAGCAGTGTGTAAACCAATTTTGGATGTCCTTCAAGGAGAGCTTATTAAATGCTTCCTCTATGGCTTTGGCTAAGTCAGG
>NZ_JAMPKJ010000113.1 GCF_039962115.1 Funiculus sociatus GB2-C1
GGTTCGCGGATACCGTCGATGTCCACTGGGGGAGCGGCGATGAAGGCGATGATGAAGCAGATGGTTGCGGATAGCAGGGTGGGGATCATCAGAACGCCGAACCAGCCTACATACAGGCGGTTGTCGGTCGATGTAACCCATTCGCAGAAGCGCTGCCATACGTTGGCGCTTTCGCGACGTTGGATGGTTGTGGTCATGGTTTGAATGATTGCGGGAATGAATGTTTTAGGTCGATGTACTCATAGTAGAGTGACTTTTAAGTTTTGTAAAGAAGTTTGTAAAAAATTTTTATTTTTATCCCTGTGGGAGCGAAAAGCCGTAAAGTTCCGTATCTTGGTCAGAGTGGCGGCTGTTGGTGGTAAGAGTGACAACAGGCAGCGTCAAGTGGGTAAGCTGATTGTGCTGGAAGCGATCGCCCACAACAAAAAACACCTATGAACTTTTTCGATAAGTTACTTCAAGCAATTGAACGCAATCAAAGCTTACTGTACGTAACACTCGACCCAGAAGCGGAGAATCAGAACAAAACCCTGAGCGACATCTCCGACAGGCTACATCTGATCAATGAAACCGCCAATTATGTCTGTGCATATAAATTGACTCTTGGCTTTTATCAGGCGCTTGGCATCCCAGGCTTAGAACTACTCCAGCAAACCTTGGCAGCCATCCCCGGTGACATCCCGGTAATTTTAGACGCGAAACACAGCGACATCAACACCAGCACAGTATTTGCCGAAACTGTATTTGAAAAATGGCAGGTTGATGCTTGTACGTTGTCACCTTACGCTGGACTCGACATGGCGGCACCTTTTTTGGTTTATCCAGGCAAAGCAGTCTTTGTCGAGTGCTACACTGGCAATCCCTCAGCCGCCGTCTTGCAAGAATATCCAAGCATCGGGCGACCTTTTTATCTGCATCTGGTGAAAGAAACCAAAAACTGGGGAACGCCAGAACAACTGGGGCTAGAAGTAAGCGGGGCCATACCGGAAATTTTAGGTCGCATCCGCACCACTGCGCCAGAACGTCTCATCTTAGTGCAAGGGTGGTCAGAAGACCAAAACTTAGAGCAAATTTTAGCGGCTGGCTTAAACGCCTATGGAGACGGGTTACTCCTTCCAGTTCCCCCAAATTTATTAACCGCCGAACATCCAGCCGAAGCCGTCCAATCCTTACGCGACACGGTGAATAACCAGCGTCTGAAAATTGTACAAGAAAGCCCCACCTGTGACCTGTGGCTTCCGGATGTCTGCTTCTTACAGCCTTCTCCCCACCGAGACACGATTTTGCAACTTTACGATATTGGCTGTATTGTGTTTGGCGATCATGTGCAAGCGTCTGGAGCTATTTTTCCCTACTACATCGACCTCCGCAAAATTATCTCCCAACCGCAAATTTTTCATCAAATTTTAAGTGCCTACTCGGAAATTCTTAAAAACTTGCACTTTGACAGAATTGCCGGAATCCCTTATGGTTCATTGCCAACTGCTACGGGGTTAGCGCTACGTTTAGATCGTCCGATGATTTTCCCACGTAAGGAAGTGAAATCCCACGGTACTAAACGAGTAATAGAAGGGCATTTTCAGCCTGGAGAAAAAATTGTGGTGGTGGATGATATTCTCATAACCGGCAAAAGTGTAATGCAAGGGGCGGAAAAGTTAAAAGACGCTGGATTAAATGTAGAAGATATTGTGGTTTTGATAGACCATGAAAAGGGCGTAAAAGACAGGCTGCGGGAAAATGGCTATCAGGGTCATGCGGTGCTAACAATTTCGGAAATTGCCGAAACTTTGTATCAATCTGGCCGCATCAATTCTGAGCAATTCCAAGTTTTAAGCCATTAGTTCAGTTAGAAGACGAGGGAGCATCTTAGCTTTTGCAAATATACACCCGCAAGCTAGAAGCGTCGATGCTCCATAAACAAAGCCGGCCAACGCGCAGGCTTCGTTTGCTTAAGGCGACTACCCTCAAGAAGGCGAAGTGCTTACAGTCGTCGGGTTATTTTATATTTTACAAAAGTGAGATGCTCCCGACAGGAGGCTGATAACTCAGCAAACGCTTATAAAATTGCTGCTTTGGTAATGGGAATTTATCCGCTCTATTTTTCGGCAAGCTATTACAGCATACATCCTGCCAATTTAGAATGAAATAGCCCAAAAGTTTTGGTAGCGAATGATGAAAAGTTGGGTTTCTTGCGTCAATCCAAGCTAAAGCTTTAGCTTAAATTGAAAGTCGCTCTATTTTTGATAAAACAAGGGGGCATGGGAAGTGATTATTTCCATACCCCCTTGATGCTTTTACTTGTTTGGTAAACTCTTTTCGAGCTACTTTTTCTTACAAAGCAATAGCAACGCCTCCGTTAGGACTGTGTTTGTTGACGGCGTTGGCGCCATTCTTGACGTAATTGCTCAAGTTGTTGTTTTTGGTTAGCAGTCAGCAGTGCTTCCATCTGGCTCTTGGTACTCTGGCGAACCGCTTGGAGTCTTGATTTTTGGTCTTCAGTTAGGTTCAGATTAGGTCTTTGGCGTTGTTCTTTAGCAAGGCGCATTTGTTCTTTTTGCGCCGGGGTAAAAATAGCATCCATTTGCTGCCGCGTAGACTCTTTAATTTGCTGCATTTGTGCTTTTTGAGCATCAGTCAAATTCAGCTGGTTGTACTTCATTCCTGCGCCACCAGCGCGACCAGGGCCAGCAAAAGCAACGTTGGTGAAAGCGGGAATCATTGGGGAAGCAGCAAGCATCAACGCGATCGCTCCTGGCAAGAAGAACAAAGATTTCATCTTCATAAAATGGAAATTCCAAGTTGTTAGTGTGCAGCAACAACGGATCCGAATGTTGTATTACCTTAGACCAGGCAAGGGTAAAGATGGTTCAGTCTTGGTTAAAACTCATCGCGTCCAATTTGCCACATATCTGAGATGTATCGCCTATAGCCTTTACTACACAATGAAATGGGCGGTTGAGAGATTCTCAGAATTGTTCACTCATGAAAAGTGATCGCGTAGGGTACAAAAGGCGATCGCACTGCTATATACATTCAGCAAAAATTAATGTGCGCGATCGCTCGCTACAGTTAGATTGTCTCACTACTACTTGCTTGAGGCATCGCTTCAATAAGCGCCCGAAGCACCTTGTTTACTGAGTCTGCTGTTGAGAAAACCTGGGCAACATCCTCATCCAAAACAACGACTGTTAGCTTTGGCTTTCCACTGGGACTTGCAAAACGGTTAGGCTTGGCTTTTTTATAATCAAACTGGTACTCTGGCAAAAGCTCATCTTCAGAGTTTGAAGGTTGATCAAAAAGTGTTTTGCTCATAATCTTCACACTCCCTGCGAGTGGCGAGACTGGCACTAGGGTTCTGAATTGTCTAATTCTGCAAGAGCCACCTTGACACAATCTCGAACGCCTTGCCAATCACGTTCTGATAACTGCCCAATGCAAACCAAGTTGGCAGAGGGAGGCAAGGTTACAATGAAACTCCGAAAAACAGACGCAACCCTTAAACCTGCTGCTTGCCAATCCTGAAGCACGTAATCGGTTACACCTAACCCAGTTGTCTGAGTCGTAATCAGCCCGACTATTACATCAGGGCGATTTGCATGATAGGTTGCCGAGGACAACACGACAGCAGGACGACGTTTAACACCTGTGACACCAGGAAAATCAACGGTGACCACATCACCTGGATTAAAGGTCACTCAGCTAACTCCTCGCTATCGGGGTCGCCTGTTGCAGCATGTTGCAAGGAAAAGGCAACTAGATCAAGTTGATCTTGCTCTGTCCATGTATCACTTTGATCAACAACATCAGCATTGTGCTGTACCAGATCATTGAGAATCAGTGTTGCCAAGCGTAACCGCTCTGTTGGTGACAAAGTGCGAATAACCTGGGTATAAATTTCTTGGATGGTGGTTGGCATAACAAATCCTCCTGCCCCTCATCCTAATTTAAATCTATAGCTGCTGCCTTATTGCGCGAATCTAAAACAGTCGTCCTGGAAGTGAACGATCCTGACGGCTTTCTCGCTGCCAAGCAACTGGCTCGACATCGTTTAGTGCTTGACAAGCACTAAGTTTTTCTAATATCTCAGCCATTTTACGACCGCGTGACTTTGCCTCTAAATCGGGTTCGTTCTCCAGAAGTGTAACGTGGACTTGGATAAGTCGATTCCCAAATTCAGGTATCTCATCGATCCACTCTAGACGGCTTCCTTTCAACCAAGCCCTGAATGTTCTTAGCATTGTTAGCTCGAAATTGTTTTTTTGACTAACTTCAAATCTACCTCGCGATAGCTTGAGAGCTAGATTACAAAGACCAACTTAAAGATGTTGGATTTCCTTGGTCAACCCAAGCTATGGCGATGAGCGATCACTCTACCAAACCTTTGTTACTCCCATAGGAAGACCGACTCGCATGAAGAACCTAGCAAAAGCTTGTGACAAATGCTCACGATACGGAGGGCGTAAACGAAGTCTGGGTTGTCCTCTTCTCTGCAACAGAGACTCAAGAAAAGTACGGGGTATAGTGTATACGTCCTGAAAGTCAACCACACGATGAGTCAGATTTAGTTCTTCTATACTTCCCTCATTTAACATCGCAAGGTTCCAGATATAACCATTTTTAATGCCATCACAAAACTTGCCCCATGCTTTTGAATTTGTTGATTGACCGTTTTTCTGCATGGTCTCCTCCCAGTGTTTCTTATATTCTTCTAGTGATAAATGCGGGCAGAGGATGACATTCTTTACTTTGTTGTTTTCAAGATCGCAAGCTTGGGTCATCACCAAGACATCAGCTTTAATTGCTTTAACTGCTGATTTCAAAGTTTCAGTTTCTTGATTATCTCCTAGTGGAATAGGATTGGAATCCCAAACAACCACAGGACAGCTTAGAATAATATCCCCTTGGGTTAGCTTGGTATTTGCATCCACTACTTCATACCAGGGGTCATTCATCATCATCTTCAAAGAAATAGCTGTCAATCACAATGTGAGGCTTCCAATCTGGTAGATCATTTACTTTAACTTCAATATCCTTTGAGAATAGAACTTGGGGCTTGTACGATACAGTAAAAACATCTCCCCAAAAAGGTTTTTCTTCGTACAGCTCAACATCTTGAACTTGATTTTGTGAGCGTGGAAGATTTTTCGATAAGAACTGTGTTGAAGGGGTTAAAAATTTGCCACGACTTACTCTTGCTGAAGCTTGAACGAAACCAATATTTTGTCCAGAAATAGGTCGTGCTAATGTGTATACAGCTATATCATCAGCATCGAACTCTTCGGGTTCTTCAATGGTTCTAAGTTGGTATGGGCAAGGCGTTAAAGACATACTTACCAATCTTTGAAGACGTTGAGGAAGATAATAGCTTTTAGCTCCAGTGCTAAGGTACTTAACCGAAGTTTGCGCCATCGAATGCACAGGGCTAACTACTACAATAGGACGACCAGGAAATTTTCTTCCTTTTCGGTTAATGAGAGTCGTTGAAGTTGTCACTAACTCTCCTTGATTTCGCTCCAGTTCTTCAAATTGGGAAACAATTGCAGTCATAGCCTTATCCCTTCCGCTTCCAAATTTTTGTTTGAATCTCCTCGTCTGTTAAGTCAGCAAATGCACACACAATCCATTCATGCCCTATATCAAACCAATTCTGCAATGCCTCCCGCGAAGTATAGCTTCCTATTCCCCGAACAGTAAGCTCGAATAAAAGACTTGGGTGATTATTGAGAATTGCGTACTTGACTGATGCGTGTAATCTCCCAATTTCATCAGGCAACTCGAAAACAGTAGCCCAGCTAATACTTTGAGGATGGGAAAGGAATCTCTGAGGATTTGCTTTCCAAGCAAAATCAGGAAAAACTTTGCCAATATCCTCAAGGGTTGACCAAGCATCCCCTTGTGGAATTTGATTAACGTAAGTTAGCTCATACTGAAGTGGCTGAACCTGTGTTAGCTCAGCCTCTGCCAAGAAAGCATCAAAGTTTGACAGATGCTCTTGAAAGCCTTTGATAAGACTTCCATATCTTGGATACTCACTCTCTGAGCTAGTCTTTCTCCAGTTGTGGACAAATCGATCTCGCTGAAATTGGATAATTCTTGTCCCATCATTACTGATAAGCCAAACTCTCGGCAGTGGTGGAATGTTAGTAAGTTCCACCATAGGCTCAGTATTTGGTTCACCAAAGACTTCTATTCTGGGAGCTATCGGAGCGATATCATCACAAAATGGGTATTCCGGCTGAAATCTTTGCCACAGCAGTCCAATATGAGGAGAAAGCAATCCCTCAATTGAGTTAAACAACACGCTGCAAGCCACTTCAGTGACGGGTGGTTGATCGTAAGAGGGTAGTTTTCTAGTGTCTGCTCCAACTATCACATCGACTACTCCAAGTTTTTCAGCACGCTGCCATATAGCTTTATACCCTAATATCCAGACTAACTCAGCAATAAGCAGATTAATGTAAGACGGCTTTCCCTGCTGGCTATACCAATGAGCAGGCGATCGCATCCCCACTTCGACACCACAGGATCGCCAGTGAAGTAAAATTGTCTTCCATCCGCCATCTGCCACCCCCTTCATCCCATGCTCTGCGACTACCTGGTACAAATCCTGACGGCTCGTGTCTACGATGTCGCCCAAGAAACGCCCCTAGAATACGCCCCAAACCTCTCCGCACGACTGAATAACAAACTCCTGCTGAAGCGGGAGGATATGCAATCAGTGTTTTCCTTCAAGCTGCGGGGTGCTTACAACAAGATGGCGCACCTGTCGCCGGATATGCTGGCGCAGGGTGTAATTGCCGCATCCGCCGGGAACCATGCCCAAGGAGTTGCCCTGGCTGCGCGTCAGTTGGGAACGCAAGCGATTATCGTTATGCCTGTCACTACGCCTCAAGTGAAGGTGGATGCCGTCAAAGCGCGAGGGGGAGAGGTGGTTTTGCATGGAGACACTTACGACGATGCCTATGCTTTTGCTCGTCAACTGGAAGCGGAAAAAGGCTTAACCTTTATTCACCCCTTTGATGACCCGCACGTAATTGCCGGACAGGGGACAATTGGGATGGAAATTCTGCGGCAATGTCAGCAACCCATTCATGCTATTTTTGTGGCGATTGGCGGCGGCGGATTGATTTCTGGGATTGCGGCGTATGTAAAACGGTTGCGTCCCGATATTAAGATTATTGGCGTTGAACCCGTCGATGCCGATGCTATGTCTCAATCCCTGAAAGCAGGGAAACGGGTGCGCTTGTCGAATGTAGGTTTATTTGCCGATGGGGTTGCAGTGCGGGAAGTGGGGGAAGAAACCTTCCGGCTGTGTCAAGAGTATGTCGATGAAATCATTTTGGTGGATACGGATGACACTTGTGCTGCAATTAAAGACGTATTTGAGGATACGCGATCGATTTTAGAACCAGCGGGTGCATTAGCGATCGCAGGCGCTAAAGCCTACGTCGAACGGGAGCAAATTGAAGGAAAAACCTTAGTTGCTGTTGCCTGCGGTGCTAACATGAACTTCGATCGTCTCCGCTTTGTCGCAGAACGAGCAGAGTTTGGCGAACGCCGCGAAGCCATTTATGCCGTTACAATTCCCGAAGAACCCGGTAGTCTCCGCAAGTTTTGCGAATGTCTTGGCAGACGGAATCTTACCGAATTTAGCTATCGCATTGCCGATGAAAAAGAAGCCCATATTTTTGTTGGCGTGCAAATTCAAAACCGTGCCGATGCTGCAAAGATGGCAGAAAGTTTTGAAGCTTGCGGGTTCAAAACCCTTGACTTAACCGATGACGAACTGACCAAATTGCACTTGCGTCACATGGTTGGTGGACGTTCTCCTCTAGCTTGCGATGAATTGCTTTATCGCTTCGAGTTTCCCGAACGTCCCGGCGCATTAATGAAGTTCGTCGGTTCTATGAGTCCCAACTGGAATATTAGTATGTTCCACTACCGCAACAACGGCGCAGACTACGGGCGAATTGTTGTAGGGATGCAAGTACCTCCCCACGAAATGCAAGAGTGGCAGGCATTTCTCGATACCCTTGGCTATCGCTATTGGGATGAAAGCAAGAATCCCGCCTACAAGCTGTTTCTGGGGCAAGAAAATTGTACGCCGCCTTTATCATATCGCTAGCAAACTGAGGCTTAGAGCGATAACGAAATAACTCGAAGGCAAGGAGATAGAAAACGTATAGCGATCGCACTTTTGTTGCCTTCAGTACGCGAAATTCAAATGAACCAACCCATGAGCAAAACAGTTTTGATTACGGGTGCATCTAGTGGAATTGGGAAGGCAGCCGCCCAACTTTTCGCGCAGCAAAGTTGGAATCTTGTGGCAAAAGCGCGATCGCCCGAACAAGTCCCAGGCTTAGCATAGATTAGATCGCATCGCTGTCTTGCGTTTGGACGTTATTGACACCCCAACAATTCATGATGCTGTTGAGACAGCCAGTTGACATAGAAAAGAAGCCAGCGTTGCTCGATAGACTGGGCGATCGCTTTCTCAATTCTTGCTGCCGATCGCACTTCTAGCCCCTATACTGACGAGCATAAAGATTACAAGATTGGGCAAGTAGAAGGACAAGAGAAATTCTATGGAACCGAATGCAGAAGCGGATTCACTCAAGCGAGTGTTTGGATTGCCGACGCTGGTGATTTACGGGGTTGGTGATATTCTCGGTGCCGGAATCTATGCAGTGATCGGAAAAATTGCCGGACTTTCCGGCTCTTTGGTTTGGGCTTCTTTCCTGACATCCATGATTGTTGCGGCACTCACCGCTTTAAGCTATGCGGAACTTGGCAACCGAATTCCGCATAGCGGAGGAGTCGCCAGTTTCATCCACAGAGCGTTTCGCAAGGATTGGCTCTCAATCTTGGTAGGCTGGTTGATGTTTTGTACCTGCCTAGTTTCGATGGCGACGCTCTCAAAAGCGTTTGCAGGCTATCTCAACGCTTTTGCTCCAGCGATTCCATCTTGGTTGATTATCCTGGCGCTATTTGCAGGTCTTGCATTTGTTAATTTTAGGGGAATGCAAGAGTCCTCAGCCCTGAATATTTTTTGCACGGCTCTTGAAGTTTCGGGTCTTGTGATTGTCATCGTCGTGGCAACCCTTTTTCTCATCGGAAACCCAGCAGGCGCGGCGAATCCTATTCCCAGTCCCCTCCCCAACGCGCCAGCCGTCGGTTGGATAGCGGTCGTTCAGGGCGCGGCACTCGCCTTCTACGCATTCATTGGGTTTGAGGATATTGTCAATGTGTCCGAGGAAGTAAAAAATCCCCAGCGCAATGTTCCGAGAGCGATTCTGCTTTCCCTAGGAATTGCCGGTGTCGTTTATGTTCTCGTCTCCTGGCTTGCCGTTCAGGTAATCAGTCCAGCGGCGCTTGCTCCCTCAAACGCTCCTCTTCTCGATGTCGTTCTGCGATCGCAGCCAAATTTTCCAGCAGTCGTCTTTTCACTCATCGCCTTGTTCGCCGTTCTAAATACTGCTTTGCTGAATTTTGTCACAGCATCGCGGCTGCTTTACGGAATGTCCCGCGAAGGGCTGCTTCCAGCTTGGTTAGGAAAATTACATCCACGCCGAGCAACTCCCTATCGAACGCTGGTTGTCATTCTGCCGCTCGTGATTTTTCTCGCCCTTTCAGGTACACTTCAATTCCTAGCTGGAACAACCGCAACCTTGATTCTGGCAATGTTCTCTCTTGTCAACCTCTCACTGCTGGTCATTAAAAGGCAAGAACCCCGAACTACCGGGTTTCAGGTTCCTTCTGTGATTCCAGCTTTAGCGCTAATCTCGAACTTAGTTCTGATTGCCTTTGCCTCTCGTGAAAGTCACATTTTGGCCTTAGTGTTTACAGGTTTAGGAATTCTGATAATTTTAATTCGCAATGCTCTGAGCAGACGATTGCCAAGCTCTTAACTTTATCTGCTGACCGTAGATGCGAATTCTACTTGATGAATGTGCGCCACGACCTCTGACACTCCTGCTGTTCGTGGCGCGATCGCTTCATTCAACCCAAGCACTCGAAAGCGTCTTCACTCACAGCAGTTATTCCCTGGCTGCTGGCTGATAGGATAAGCGATCGCTCCTGATAGCCTAACTACTATCTCGAAACCTCTGTGCAGAGTGACTATTCTTGGCTTGGGTTGCATCTGTACAGGGTATTATGCGGAAATTTTCCGCATAGTTGATTGGGATAACTAGCATTTGGGTTGAGCAATCAGCAACAGACAATGGACTAAGCTTGCTTGAAGCGATCGCATGACAAAAATATATTTAGATACCAGTGCCTATAACCGCCCATTCGACGACCAAACCCAGCCCAAGATTTTTCTTGAATCGCAAGCTGTTGTGATAATTCTACAAATGGTTGAGACAAAAATGATCGAGTTGATTAGTTCTTCAGTGCTGGAGTATGAGAATAGCCGCAATCCTTATCCCATCAAGCAGGAAGCCATGAGCCGTTATCTTCAGATAGCTGGATTTAAACAAGAGGTGAATGAAGAAATCCGGCAGAGAGCCGAGCAATTAGAACAGAATGGACTCAAGGCAATTGATGCCTTGCATATTGCGTGTGCTGAGGCAGTCGGCAGCGCCTATGTCATCACCTGCGACAAGCGGCTCATCAATCGGTGTTCAGGGTTGGCAATAAAAGTGATGAATCCAGTCAATTTCGTGTTGGAGACAAGCAGCGATGATTCAAGTCAAGAGTGAGCAACAAGTTTTACAAGAAGGACTACATATCCTTTTATCCAACATGGAGCCATCTAAGGTTGCTCGGTTCTGGGCAGCGTGCAATCTGGGGAGAGGGGATTACTTGAAACTGAAGGATGAGCTTTTTGCACAAGAATCAGTGGCGAGTTTATATTCCAAGGTTTTAGAGTTTCAGAAATCAAAGCGCGAAGCCTAACGCAGCCGTTAGTTGGTCTAGTTCAATGCGATTTGCTCCTGACTGCCTGACAGAAGTAGGTGAAAGCCAATAGCCGCGGGGAATTTGTGAAAAAGGGTAGAGGGACATGAGAGGCTAGAGTTACCACACAACAGCCATCTATTCATGACAA
>NZ_JAMPKJ010000114.1 GCF_039962115.1 Funiculus sociatus GB2-C1
ATCTCGCCTAGTCCGAAAAACCTTGTCCTTTTCAAAATCGTTGGAGAACCACATTGGTGCTATCTGGTACTTTATCCATCACTACAATGCATCATTACTTATGTAGCACTACCAGTTTTTGATAGCTCGCAAAGTTGCTTTTTTACTCATCCCGTCCAATTCATCTAATAGGGATAAAGCATCGTCATAGCGACCTTCAAGGATATAATTTCTTAAATCTGTGAGTTCTTGAGTCATGGTCAGTTGACCTCACTTGTGCATAGAACAATTATATTGTAGGGCGGGAAATGCGTTAGTTAGAACCCCCCAGGCTTCAGGCTGAGGCTATACAAACAAAGCCTATCTGCACGGGCTAGAATTAAGCCTGTCTACACAGGCTTTGTTTGCATAGCCGCGACTTTAGTCGTTAGGCTCCAATTTGGGTAACTTCTCCTCTAGTTTCAGTTGGGTTGCTGCTTCTGGGAACTTGTTGTTCCAGAAATGGTTTAACTTTGGCGGGTGAAATTGACCCTCTATAAGCGCCACAATAATACATACTGAGAACCGCTTTATATGCCCAGTCTGAGGGTGACACATCCCTATAAGGGTTTGGCAAAGTATCCGCAGCATCTCTAGAACAAGCTTCCAAAACTTGATCTGAAGTTGGTGGCGTTTGAGAAGAGGGCGTTGTTGAGTTTAAAGGTTCGGTATTTTGAGCTTTGAGTGGAGCCAAAAAGCCAAATGTGGCTAATAGGGTAGCTGTGGCCAAAAGTGTGAGTTTCATGGCTTACCAATAACAACTTTCAGGACAACTTTTGAGAAAGTTGCTCCTACTCAAAACTAACAATTCTGCACAAAACACTTGCTCTGCCAACGTGTAGATGCACCCCAATTTTCCTGTTGAGCGCCCACTACTGTTCGCTTAGTCGTAATTAAACCCCGAACCTCCTTAATAAACTTACAGCAATGCCACCAATGACTTTAATGGTGAGCATGGCCCACCATTCTCTTAGTCTCTAGCCCCTACAGGGTCTGACGTACTAAATCGGCTAAACGCTCAGCACTATCAGGAAATCCCAACTTGCCAGCTTTTTGTGCCATTTGTTGCAGCAAATCGGGTGAATGCAATAAATTCAACACTTTACTTTGTAGTAACTCGGGTGTCAGTTCTGCCTGACGAAATACCAAACCAGCACCCGCTGAGTCAAAGATTGCCGCATTGTAGACTTGGTGATCTTCGGCGGCGTAGGGGTAGGGAATGAGAATAGCGGGTGTATGAGTTACTGCCAGTTCCGTGAGTGTGCCAGCACCAGCGCGGCTAATTGCCAGGTTAGTTCGTTGGAAGAGTGCCGCCATGTTGTCATAGAAAGGCATGGCAAAATATTGAGGGTGCTGGAGGCTTTGGGCATCTGGGTCATTATCGCCCGTTACATGGACGATCCAGGCACCAGCATCCAACCACGCGATCGCACACTGGCGCACTAATTGATTGACTGCGACAGCGCCTTGTGAGCCTCCGACAACGGCAATTAAAGGCACGTTTTCCGGAATTGGCAGATCGAGCTTTTGCTGGGTGCGGAACTGGGCGCGAACTGGAGTGCCTGTGTATGCTGTTCCGGTGCGGGGTAGATAATGCGCTCCATATTCAAATCCTAAAGCGACGCTAGTACACCATCCACTCAGCCAGCGAGTTACTTTGCCGGGGAGGGCGTTGGATTCGTGGAGGATAACTGGCACTCCAAGCGATCGCGCAGCAATAATCGCTGGTGCGGCAATATAACCGCCAGTGCTGAATACGCCTTGAAAATTCTTTTCTTTAATTATCTGTCGCACCTCGCGGATGGAACTGCTAAGGCGCAGCAAAATTCCCAGTGTCCCCAATCCGAAGCGTTCCTGAAAGCCTTCTATAGCTATGGTATTGAGGGGATATTGAGCAGGAACCAACTGGTTTTCCAGGCGGTTAGGGACACCAAGCCACTCAATTTGGTAGTCTGGCAGTTGTTCGGCTAGAGCAAGTGCGGGAAATAGATGCCCCCCAGTACCACTCGCGGCTATTAGCAATTTTTTCAGTTCATTTGCCAAAGTTTCTTTCTCCTACTGGCTGTCCTGGCGCGGATAAGATCAAAAATTAGTTGTAAGTTAGCTTTGGAGAGTAGCCAGGATTTCTACTCCCTGCACGTTGCTCAATATCCGTTTCCTTTATCCCACTATTCAAACACGTCCCCGATGCCTAACTCGATAACTCTTTCTAACAACTTTCGACTCTCTATGGTTAAGCAAAAGTTGAAAATTTTTGCTTTTATACTTTTTACGCTTTCGGTGCTTCATCCTGCTACCGTCCGCGCCGCTAGTCCAGAAACAGCACCCGCTGAGCTAAAAAATGCTCTAGCGCAAATTGATGCTGCTGCCAATCGCCAGGATGTGAAGACGGTGATGCAGTTCTATAGCCAGAATTTTACCCATTCTGACGGCTTAAATCGCCAAAGTATGCAACAGAGTTTATCTCAAATCTGGCAGCGCTACCCAAAACTGAACTACCGGACAGAACTCACATCTTGGGAAGCGAAGGGAGATGAGATTGTGGCCGAGACGGTGACTACTATCACTGGTGCAGGGAAAGTGGATGGCAAAGATACGAAAATTGAGTCTACTGTGCGATCGCGCCAGCGTTTTCAAAATCAAAAAATTGTCCAGCAGGAAATCTTAGCAGAACGCACTCAGATGACGACTGGCGCAAAGCCTCCCACGGTGAATATGAAGTTGCCAGAGCAGGTACGTGTTGGTCAGTCTTATAATTTGGATGCTGTTGTGCAGGAACCTCTGGGCGACGATCTTATGCTGGGAGCAGCCGTGGAGGAACCTGTCAAGGCGGAGCGCTTTGTCAAACCTGCGCCTGTGGATTTAGAGTTACTATCCTCTGGTGGGATTTTTAAAGTAGGTCGCGCGCCCCTTTCTCAAGGTAACTACTGGGTGTCAACGGTCTTAATCCGGGAGGAAGGCACCACAATGGTAACTCAGCGCCTGCGAGTTGTAGAAGGCAACGCGGGAACTAAATAATCTCTTCGTTCCTACTCTCCCGCCTGGGAACGCAGTATGAGAGGCTCCCGCCTGTAGTGCTATCGGTAAAAGCAGGTGGGAGCCTCCTGAATTGCATTCCCAAGCCCAGCCTGGGAACGAGATAACCAAAATCTAAAATTCTATGGTTTCAATCAAAGACCAAATTGTGTTAATTACAGGCGCTAGTAGTGGCATTGGTGCTGCTTGTGCCAAAATATTTGCTGAAGCTGGTGCCAAACTAATTTTGGTGGCTCGACGGCAAGAGCGGTTAGAAGAACTTGCACAGATGTTGAAGGGAACTGCTGTGCATTTGTTACCTCTGGATGTGCGCGATCGCGTTTCTGTTGAATCTGCTTGTTCTTCCCTACCCGCCGACTGGTCTAATGTAGACATTTTGATTAACAATGCGGGCTTAAGTCGCGGTTTAAATAAACTTCATGAAGGCAGCATTCAAGATTGGGAAGAAATGCTCGACACCAACATCAAAGGTTTACTATACTGTACCCGATTCCTCGTACCAGGAATGGTTAATCGTGGGCGGGGTCATGTAGTAAATCTTGGCTCGATTGCTGGACATCAAACTTATCCAGGCGGTAATGTTTATTGTGCCTCTAAAGCCGCCGTAAAAGCAATTTCTGAAGGCTTGAAACAAGACCTTTTGGGAACGCCAGTGCGCGTAACTTCTGTAGATCCTGGTTTAGTCGAAACTGAATTTAGTAATGTCCGTTTTCACGGTGATACTGACCGAGCTAAAAAAGTTTATCAAGGATTAACACCTTTGACACCAGAAGACATTGCGGACGTGATATTTTTCTGCGTCACTAGACCCGCCCACGTTAATATTAGCGAGATACTTTTAGTGCCAACAGATCAAGCTACTGCCACTTTAGTTAATCGAATTTAAAACCTAATATGGTTAACTTAGGGCTAAAAATATAAAACCAGCGTAGGTTTCTAGGGAACTTCAGCCAACTATTCTAAACATTTGTTGGGTTGAACGATAGTGAAACCCAACACTTTTAACTGCATCTGAGCCTAACTTATGATACACTA
Source organism: Funiculus sociatus GB2-C1 (assembly GCF_039962115.1). Taxonomy (NCBI): domain Bacteria; kingdom Bacillati; phylum Cyanobacteriota; class Cyanophyceae; order Coleofasciculales; family Coleofasciculaceae; genus Funiculus; species Funiculus sociatus. The sequence goes on from NZ_JAMPKJ010000114.1 coordinate 4,090, forward strand.
GAAGAGTTGTCTCAATTCGCACATCCAGGGTTTCGGGTGTTTCCGCAGGAAATACGTCTGGATGGAGGATTAACCCGAAAGGAGAAAAAAATATGTCAGTCGTCTCTTTGGCTCAAATGATGGAGTCGGGAGTTCACTTTGGGCATCAGACCCGACGGTGGAACCCGAAAATGTCTCCATATATCTACACTTCCCGCAATGGTGTCCACATCATCGACTTGGTGCAGACAGCGCATTTGATGGAAGATGCTTATAACTATATGCGTTCGGAAGCCGAGAAGGGCAAGAAGTTTCTCTTCATTGGTACCAAGCGTCAAGCTGCGGGTATTGTGGCACAAGAAGCTGCTCGTTGTGGTTCCTACTACATTAACCAACGTTGGTTAGGGGGAATGCTCACCAACTGGGCAACGATTAAAACCCGCGTAGAGCGACTGAAGGATTTGGAGCGGCGGGAAGAAACCGGAGTCCTCGACTTGTTGCCTAAAAAAGAAGCTTCCATGCTGCGTCGGGAAATGACAAAATTGCAGAAGTATCTGGGCGGCATCAAATTGATGCGGAAAGTTCCTGATATCGTGGTAATCGTGGATCAGCGTCGAGAATATAACGCTGTTCAGGAATGCCAGAAGCTGGGGATTCCCATTGTGTCTCTACTTGATACAAACTGCGATCCTGATGTGGTAGATATTCCCATCCCAGCCAATGATGATGCCATCCGGTCAATTAAGCTAATAGTGGGTAAGTTGGCGGATGCCATCTATGAAGGGCGTCACGGTCAGCTAGACGCAGAAGCAGAAGACGATTACGAAGATTACGAAGGCGCTGAAGACGACCTCGATTACGAGGAAACCGACTCACCTATTCCCGATGAAGAGGAAGAGGAAACCCAGGAGTAATTCAGCGTTGGAAATATCAATATCTTAGTAGGAACACCAAGCAATGGCGGAAATATCTGCAAAAGTCGTCCAAGAGCTGCGCCAAAAAACAGGTGTCGGCATGATGGACTGCAAAAAAGCGCTCAAAGAAACCGACGGTGACATGGACAAAGCCATTGAATGGCTGCGCCAGAAAAATATGATCAAGGCGGGGAAGATGGAAACCCGCGCCGCCACCGATGGGTTGATCGGCAGCTACATCGACACTGCGGGAAGAGTTGGCGTTTTGGTGGAAGTTAACTGCCAAACCGACTTTGTTGCCCGCAACGAAGCGTTTAAAACCCTGGTGCAGAACATTGCGATGCAGGCAGCGGACGCTTCTGATGTCGAGTCGCTGATGTCTCAGCCGTACATTCACGACCAAAATATTACAGTCCAAGAGTTGGTGAAGCAAAACATCAGCCAGTTGGGTGAAAACATTCAGGTGCGTCGCTTTGAGCGGTTTGTGCTGGATGAAGGAACTTCCGGGCTAGTAGGCAGCTACATCCACACAGGGGGACGAGTTGGCGTTTTGGTGGAAGTGAACTGCCAAAGCGATGAGGTTGCGGCCAGTGAAGGATTCAAAACTCTGGTGCAGAACGTTGCCATGCAAATTGCTGCTTGTCCCAACGTGGAATATGTGAAAGTCAGCGACATCCCCGCCGAAGTCGTTGAGAGGGAAAAGGGAATTGAAATGGGGCGGGATGACCTGGGGAATAAGCCGCAGAACATCAAGGAAAAGATTGTTCAAGGGCGAATTGACAAGCGCCTGCAAGAGATGACCTTGATGGATCAGCCTTACATTCGCGACCAAAGCATCGCGGTGGAAGATTTGGTGAAGCAACACGTTACCCAGTTAGGTGGAAACATCGAAGTGCGTCACTTTGTCCGGTATATCCTGGGCGAAGGGCTAGAAAAGCAAGAAAGCAATTTTGCTGAGGAAGTTGCAGCTCAAATGGGCGGCAATAAGTAATCAGCGCGATCGCTCCCCTTTTATGCGGCTCTTAGAAGCTAGTAGCTGCTATCGAGAGTAGAAAAGACAGGTCAACCCATCACATGGCTGACCTGTCTTTTATCATTAGTCTTCAGTCTGTTGGCAATAACACTTGACCAATAACTAATGACAATTGACTAATGACAATAAGCCGTTATTCTAAAGTAGAGTAGTACAGTTGTACGCAAGTAACGTTCAGATAAGCAGCTGTCTAGATGATGCTATGGCGAGAACAGTAGAGCAAATAGAGCGGGATATGGCAGAGCTGCAAGAAGCGACCGACGCGATCGCGTCTGAATTCCACAACACCTACAACCAATACCTGACTGCCTTGGGGCAAGCAATGCGCCAGCAGTTAATCCAAGCCATTTATTATCTTTGCACCCAGGCTTACCCAGAAGCGTTCCTAAGCTTGCCTGTTGACGCAAGACAACAATTACAGCAGAACCTCCTGCAACTAGCACGTAAAGCTCAAACACAGCTCTTCTTGCACCTGGAGCCTCGCCCCATCGAGACAGCAGCCAACAGCGTCCCGACAACAAACCTGGAAGATATCGCTAAGTGGCAAGAGCAGCTAGAAAGCGCCATTAGCGAAACCTTGATCTCAGTCTCTTGCGATATCAATAGCCTATTACAGGAAACTGGTATTTTACCCAACAAATTCCCCCCAGCGGTTCTGGAAGCAGCCGTCAAAACAGAGCCATCAGGTCAACCAGTGGGAGGACGACCCAATATCATAAAATTGGCAATCGAAATCGCAAATGATGAGATAGAAATGCCAGAATTTCCAACTATCCAAAACTCCAATGTCACGCCAATCGTGGCAATTCATTTGCGGTTATCGGAAATTGAGTTTGCTGACTCAACTGTAATGGCGTTTCGCAACCAAATTCGCAACCTCAACGCACAGTTCACTACACTCCGCCGGGAATTTCAGAAAAAGCAGCGTGAGCGTACCGTTGCAGATGCTCAAGCCGCTTGGCGTGCGTGTTGGTTTGAAGAATAGGGATTAGGGACTAAGGAGAAACTATGGAAACAGAATCACCGGATTGGTTGCGATTGCAAAAAGCTCTGGCGGTGGAAGCAGAACGGGGCTTCACGGACTTGATGGGAAAACAATATCGCTTCAGTGAATTCTTGTGTTTGGAGTTTGGCAAACCTCCAGCTACCTTGATACCTATGGAACGGCGCAGGTGGCAAGAAATGGCAAACAAATTTGCCCGTTATCCTGACTTCCCACTTGAAGAACGACAACATTTGGTAGCAGAAACTCGGCGGTTTCTTCACCAGATGCAACAATCTAGCAACAAACAAACCCAAGAACAAACAAGGGAAAATAGAGAACAATATACTATTGAAAACCCCAACTACAAAGCCCCGCTAACGGCTCCCCTAGTTCAGTCTAATGTAGGCGGCGTATCTCTCGACCAACAGCTCTCGCATTTGCCGGATGTGGGGGTGAGAAAAAGCGGATATTTAGCCAAGCTGGGTTTACAGACGGTGCGGGATATCCTTTTCTACTACCCCCGCGACCACATCGACTATGCCCGCCAAGTGAATATCTGCGAACTCGAAGCAGGCGAGACGGTGACAGTGGTGGGAACTGTAAAGCGCTGTACGTGCTTTAGTAGTCCGAAAAACAAGAAATTAACGATTTTCCAAGTTGTTTTGAAAGACAGAACCGGTCAAATCACTCTCAGCCGCTTTTTTGCGGGCAATCGCTACAGCAATCGCGGCTGGCAGGAAGGTCAAAAGAGTCGGTATCCGGTGGGAACAATCGTGGCGGCATCTGGCTTGGTGAAAAAGAGTCAATATGGCATTACTCTGGAAGAACCACAAATGGAAGTTTTGGCACACCCAGGAGACACGATTGATTCTATGTCGATTGGTCGGGTGGTGCCAGTGTATGCGCTCACTGAGGGTGTGGCGGCTGATATGGTGAGGAGTGCGGTAATTGCCGCTTTGCCTGCTGCTAAACAGCTAAAAGACCCTTTACCTGCTGCTTTGCGGGATGGGTATGGGTTAATGAAGTTACCCGAAGCGATCGCTAACATCCATTTTCCCCCAGACAGTGCCGCCAAGGAAGCAGCCCGTCGTCGCTTAGTCTTTGATGAATTTTTCTACCTTCAGTTGGGTTTCCTCATGCGTCGTCAAGCCCAACGCCAAAAGCAAGCAAGTGCAATTTTAGCTCCCAGAGGTAAACTCATCGAGCAATTCCACAAAGTTTTGCCTTTCAAGCTAACCAACGCCCAGCAGCGAGTTCTTAACGACATCCTCAACGATTTGCAATCATCCAGCCCGATGAATCGGTTGGTACAAGGGGATGTCGGTTCTGGTAAAACTGTTGTAGCAGTAATTGCCATCCTCGCCGCCATCCAATCCGGCTACCAAGCAGCGTTGATGGCTCCCACGGAAGTTTTAGCAGAACAGCACTACCGCAAATTAGTCGGTTGGTTCAACCTCCTACACTTACCAGTAGAACTGCTGACAGGTTCCACCAAAACCGCCAAACGTCGGGAAATTCACTCCCAATTAGAAACAGGAGAATTACCTCTATTAGTAGGTACTCATGCCTTAATTCAAGACAAAGTTAATTTCCATAAGCTGGGTTTAGTAGTAATTGACGAACAACACCGTTTTGGTGTAGAACAACGGGCGCTTTTGCAGCAAAAAGGCGAACAGCCCCATGTATTAACTATGACAGCTACCCCGATTCCCCGAACCTTGGCGCTAACAGTGCATGGCGATTTGGATGTCAGTCAGATTGACGAACTACCACCCGGCCGTCAGACGATACACACGACAGTTTTAACCGGGAGGGAACGCACCAACGCCTATGACCTGATCCGCCGCGAAATCGTTCAGGGACGGCAAGCGTATATCGTTTTACCGTTAATTGAAGAATCAGAAAAGCTGGATGTGCGCTCAGCAGTAGAGGAGCATCAGCGCCTTTCTGAGAGTATTTTCCCCCAGTTTCAGGTAGGTTTGCTACACGGCCGTATGACTTCAGCCGAGAAAGACGAGGCAATTAACTTATTTCGCGACAACCAAACTCAAATCATTGTCTCCACCACCGTGATTGAAGTTGGTGTCGATGTGCCTAATGCTACGGTGATGCTAATTGAAAATGCGGAGCGTTTCGGCTTATCTCAGTTGCACCAGTTGCGGGGCCGCGTTGGTCGGGGTTCTCACCAATCATACTGTCTCTTGATGAGCAGCAGTAAAACCGCAGATGCGCGTTATCGGTTGAACGTGTTGGAACAATCCCAAGACGGCTTTTTCATTGCTGAAATGGATATGCGGTTACGCGGCCCCGGTCAAGTGTTAGGTACTCGTCAGTCTGGGGTTCAGGATTTAGCTTTGGCAAGTTTAGTGGAAGATCAAGAAGTTTTAAATATAGCGCGGGATGCAGCTGAAAAGGTGATATTGCAAGATAAAAAATTAGAGCAACATCCTTTAATGAAAGCTGAGTTAGACTATCGCTACCAGCGCTTAATGGGTGGCGCGATTTTAACATGATTGACCATGACCGTTTATTTAAAGAACTACTCACCGAGTTCTTTACAGAATTTCTAGAGTTATTCTTTCCAGAGATAGTTGGTTATCTGGAACCCAATTCAATCAGCTTTGAACCAAACGAAATAATACTGATGTCACGGCTGGGGCAAAATATGAAGCTGATTTATTAGTAAAGGCTAGATTCAGACAACAAGAATCATATTTTCTAATTCACTTAGAACACCAAGCGCAACCACAAGCAGATTTTGGGCGGCGAATGTTTCGTTATTTCGCCCGGTTGTATGAAAAATTTGCCATCCCCGTGTATCCAATCGCTATCTTTTCGTACAATTCTCCCAAACTTCCACAGCCAAACTTTCACCGCGTAGAATTTCCCGATACAGTGGTTTTGGAGTTTAATTATCAGCTGATTCAATTAAATCGCCTGAATTGGCGAGATTTTCTACAACACCAAAATCCAGTGGCCAGTGCGCTGATGGCTAAAATGAACATAGCGCCAGAAGACCGTCCTAAAGTAAAATCAGAGTGTCTGCGCCTGCTGGCAACTCTGCGATTAAATCCAGCACAGATGAAAATGATTTCTGGGTTTGTTGATACTTATATCCAGTTGAATACAGCAGAGGAAGAAATTTTTCAGGCTGAGATTGCTTCCTTTGAACCAGTTGAAATTGAGGTAGTTATGGAAATCGTCACCAGTTGGATGCAGCAAGGGATAGAACGAGGGTTGGAACAAGGTAGACAAGAGGGAGAGTTGACAGTGATTATGCGTCAACTCAACCGTCGAATTGGTACAGTTGCGCCTGAGTTACAAGAGCAAATTCGCCAGTTATCTCTCACCCAATTAGAAGATTTAGCTGAGGTGTTGTTAGACTTTTCGGATGCAGCAGATTTGGTGAGTTGGTTGGAAAGTCACCCAAAGGGTTAATTTTGGGTTTAACTGTAGCTGACGCGATCGCGTTCTACAATATTAAAGCGATCGCGCCTTTTGCCAGCCTTACTATTTTGGCTTCATCCCAAAGCGAATATCTCGGCTATATTAGGCAATACCTGATTAAACGTTGTAATTAAAGTTGTCGTCTTGGGTAACTCGGCGCTTATCTCTCTCAAAACACTCATAGCTGTTTCTGCTTGCGTTTGGTGTTGGGATACTTGAGGATTTTTCCCGGCTTCAGCTAAAATCTGCACTTGCTGAAGTGCTTTCGTTTTCTTCTCTAGTTGCAAGCTATCGTCAGCCTGAATTACTGTTTGCAATTGAGTCAGCAATTCTCTGATTCCTGGTAAACCGCCTTGATTGGACTCTGGTAACTGTTCAACCGCATTTGTCACCTCTTGGTTGATGCTATAGCCTTTTCCTGTCTAGTGAGGTACGCTCAAAGCATAGAGCATGAGTATTTTCTTGATTAGAGATGAAACCCTACTCCCTTGACCTGCGGCAAAAAATTGTTGACACCTA
>NZ_JAMPKJ010000115.1 GCF_039962115.1 Funiculus sociatus GB2-C1
CGAGCCGTTGGTAAAGAAACTGGAAAAACCAGCTACATTGAGCGATTCAACAATACGTTGAGGCAACGGGTATCTCGCCTAGTCCGAAAAACCTTGTCCTTTTCAAAATCGTTGGAGAACCACATTGGTGCTATCTGGTACTTTATCCATCACTACAATGCATCATTACTTATGTAGCACTACCCGTCTTCCTATTATTTGTTGGGCCTGGTGCCTCAACCCAGCTTTTCCCAATTATTCCTTTTTAAGGATTGGTAAAAGTGTTTATCCGGCCTCCGCCAAGGGATCTCCCTGTAGCTGGACGGGGAAAGTTGCTAGTAGGCTGAGTTACCTGATTCGGTTGCACTCCCGGATTACCAACGCTGGAATTATTACCGACGTTGGAACTAAATCCGGAGTTGGTGCCAATGTTGCTTCCCTGATTAGGCAAACCAGATGGGTATTGTCCGTAATTATTGGTGGTTATTGGGGCGGGTGGCGCTACGGGTATGGGTGCGACTGGCACTACTGGCACTGACTGGGGTTGGGTAAAAGAGGTGTAAGCATTCGGATTAGGATTAGTGGTTGTGGTTGGGGGAACGCTATAGCCTGTTGTGGTGGGTGAGGTAGTTGTCCTTGGCGGTGCTATCTGTCCAGTGTAGGTAGATGTCGGGGTTGTCTGCGTGGACTCAGATACATTTACAGGTGGCTGACTTGTAGACAATAAAGGTGTTGATGTTTGGTTTAAACCTTGTTGCAGGGGGCTTCCAGGCATCGCAGCTTGGGATGGTTTATCACCATTGAGGGCTTTAAACCCAGCTGCTGGGCTAGAAGTTGCGGATGTTGCGGATGTTTCAGTTTGCTGGTTGCTGGGTGTTGCTCCTAAAAGGGGGCCACTATTGGAAAGGGGGCCAGCATTTAGTAGCTCTTGGGCTGATGTAGCAAAAGGATTGGTGGAGTTTTGCGGATCTTTGGGTGCTATCCTGAGCAATTGAGATGTTGATTCTGGATTAGGTGCAGCAGTTTTGTTACGAGTCAACTGTTCAAATAAACCTTCTTCCTTGGGATTTTGCGATTTCTGCTTTTGCTTGCCTGCGCCTTGGGGATTGGTCGGGTTAAATTCTTGAATTAATACAGGTAAACTATCAATATCAGCGCCGATAGCACTACTTTCATCCGAAAGGCTTTGTTCATTCTCGGTTGCTTCATCGCCACTGCCAGTTAGCCACTCTGGGTGTTGCCAGTACTGCCATCCGCCAAAGAGTACCATTGAGATCGCGATCGCGCTACCCCAAAACGCCGGACGCAGTACTGTCCGGAACCGTGCTTTGAAATAGCGGATAGAGGCAGGAACTTGTTTGGAAGATGGCATAGGTGTAGTGCAGCTCGGCTCTGCACGGTGGGTATAAATTGATTCTATACGCTATTTAACTTAAGGTAGTTGCCATAAGGTAATGTTTTTTAAAAGATGCCCGTATCTTGTGTAAAAGTTTCTCTAGCAAGTTTTTTATAGGCTGTAACCTGTAAGGCAGAGGGACAATCTGCAAACGAAAAAATATTTCACAATTTATTTAGAACTGTTATATCACCAGTTAGTCATTAGTTAGTAGCGATCGCTAATGATTCAGGATGTAGGTCATTAGCGATCGCTTATTGGTTCGTGGTATACACAGCCCAAACAACTAATGACTAATTTACCGGGCAGCTTTAAGCAAAAACCAGACACCTGCTGCTAAGCCAAATAGATTTGGCATCCAAGCAGCAACAAAGGGAGGCAGGAAGTTGCCCAGTCCCAGGGCATCCCCAAAGGACATTAATAAATAGTAAGTAAAAATCACCAAGACGCTAATACCAAAACCTGTCGCTTTACTGGTGCGCGTAGGTCTAGTTGCCAAAGCAGCACCCACTATAGCAAACACCACACAAGCAAAGGGTAAGGCTATTTTTTGGTGAATGCGGATCAGCAGCTTGCGAATTTTCTGCTCATTGCCACTTAAACGTTCTATTTTCAGACGTTCTGTGGATTGTGCAAGGTTCATTTCTCCATAGTCGCGCCCAGAACTTGCCAAATCTAAGGCTGTTCGAGGCAGTTGCAGCTGTTGATGTTCAAACCGCAAAATATTGCGGTAGGAAGCATCGGGAGAAATTAGATAAATGGTGCCTTTAAAAAAATCCCAGGTATTTTGTGCTGGGTTCCAAGACGCGGCTTGTGAAGTAACAATTTGGTTTAGTCCTTCTTGTGACCAATCCAAAATTGTCAAGCCTTGCATTTTTTCACCATCAAACTTTTCTGCATAAAACAGGCGCTTTAGCACTTGTTCTTTTTCGCCATTGGGCAGTTTGACTTTAGTATATTCTGGATAAAAAATATTTCGCTCTTGGAAAGACGGCTTTTCTTTATTCAGCGCTCGATCTAGGGTAACTTTAGCTTGATAATTTGCTGCTGGTACTACATATTCATTAAAGGTAAAAGCAATACCAGTGATGAAAAATCCCAAGATAATTGCTGGTGTTACCAGACGATAAACGCTTATGCCGCAGCTACGCAAAGCTACCAATTCGCTATCGCTAGAAAGACGACTATAGGTTAATAAGGTAGCTAGTAGTGTTGAGGCAGCAAAGGCGTATGCCATAAATTGCGGTAGACTCAACAGCAACACTTTCAAAACCAGCATCGCTGGTAGCCCTACGTCCACACTTCTCCGCATCAGGTCGAATAAGCTGCCAATCGTTACTCCCAAAGAAGAAAAGAAACCCATCCCAAACAGGAAAGGTGCGAATAGTTCGCTGGCAATGTAGCGATCCATGACCGAGATGCGGGAAATCAAGGGGTAGAGCGGATTGAAAAATTTGGGCATTGCTAATGGCTAATGGCTAATGGCTAGTTGCTAATGGCTAATCGCTAATTGTTAAGAAATTGGGCATTAGCTGTTAGCAAAGGACTAGAGGCTACCTTTTGAAGTCATCGCCTAAGTAATATTGGCGTACTAAAGGGTTATTGTATAGTTCTTCAGCGCTGCCTGCGGCGAGGATTTGCCCGTCGCGCATGATGTAGGCTCGATCTGTGATGGCGAGGGTTTCGCGGACGTTGTGATCGGTAATCAAGATGCCCATGCTGCGATCGCGTAGTTCGGCTATTATTTTTTGAATCTCCGATACGGCAATTGGATCGACACCCGCAAATGGTTCATCTAAAAACAAAAATTTTGGCCCTTCGGGGCCAGATGCTAAGGATCTCGCCAACTCGGTGCGTCGCCGTTCTCCCCCAGAGACACGAATTCCGTGTGTATAAGCAACTTTTTCTAGACGAAAGTCTTGAAGTAAGTAATCCAGACGCTGCTGCCATTGACGACGCGGGACACCTGTTTGCTCTAACACCAGTAGAATGTTATCTCGGACGCTGAGGTTGCGGAAAATACTTGCTTCCTGAGCGAGGTAGCCAATGCCCAAAGTAGCTCGTTTATGAATGGGCAAGGCGGTGATGTCGGTATTATCCAACCAAACAGTACCTTGATCGGGTTTTTCTAAGCCAGTAGCAATGTAAAAGGTGGTGGTTTTACCAGCACCATTGGGGCCGAGCAATCCCACGATTTCCCCTTGCGCTACTGAAAGGTTGACACGATTGACAATCGTGCGCTTGGCATAAGACTTGTGAATATTTTCCAGTACGATTTTCATTGAATTGTGGCTGATGGCTAATGGCTAAAAGAATAAGTGCATTCTTTTTTTGCCTTTTGCATGAGAGCCTTTTGCCTTTATTACCTTTGGGGGGTTGTTGATGGGCTGTTCGGTGTTTTGAAGGCTGGCTTAGGATTAACGGGCGGAGTTGTTACAGGCGCTGCGGGTTGAGTTGGGGCGCTGGGGTCGGCAACTAGATAAATTGATTCTACCTGTCGGTTGCCTTGAGGCAGGGCAACAAAGCGCCCTTCATCGATGAGGTATGTGATTGTCTCGCCTCGGAGACTATTACCTTGTTGTAGGACGTAGACGTTGCCAGTGAGAACAATGCGGCGCTCTTTGCTGAAATACTGAGCTTGGGCAGCTGTTGCCTGAATTTGCCGTGATGGATAGTACATTTGCACGTTACCGCGTGCGGTTACGACTCCAGTTTTCGAGTTGGCCTCTTGGACATCAGAACGGACGGTGAGGGCGCGTCCGTCGCCTGGAGTTTGGGCTTGGGCGTTTTGTTGCATCTGGGTGGGGAATGCGATCGCTCCCACCAAAGCAGCTGGAAGCATTAATACTAATCCCAGGCGACGCATGAAAGATTGAGTTTGTTGAGAGGATTGCATCATGGGTTTTGCGGAGACATCAATGTTAGTCATTGGTAACAGGCTAAGGACGCGCTGAATACGTTAGTCGGCTACTGTGCCTAGTTTACTCTTTCTATAGACTCGATCCGGATCTACTTCAGGGATAACCAAGCACTAAAATCCTGACGATGCCTAGCTTGCAGAAGTTTCTTGCGCGTCTACTCGCTGTATTTTTGGTAATTGTACAGTGTCGCCTTGGTGCTGCATCTGTTCCACGAATTCAGCGATGTTTTCCGCACCAGCTTCTTGCAGTGCTGTCAACAGTTCAGCACTCTGATCTATGAGTTGGCTAACATCAATACCGCTGTATCGGGGTTCGTAAGCTTTGATGCGTCCAATTCCCTCTCCTAGTAATATCGCTGCACCGCGCCAGTTGAGATTGCCCAGATGATAGCAGGCAACTGCTATTTGCAGGACTCCCTGATAAAACCTTTTTTGCGGTTCGCTGGCTTCCATCCACAGGGCTTCTAAGGTATCGTGACAAGGGTAAAATTCCTGCTGATTAAACTGCTCTACTCCTTGCCAAAATTCAATCGGTATTTCTTCAGACATTATATATAGCAATACCTACCCTACTAAAAAGTTTGTTTTTATCAGGTTTTATGGAAATCTTAAGGATATAACTTAAAAGCATTCAACTTGTTTGAAGTATAAAAAAATAGCGAGGCTGATTGCCTCGCGCACATTGTTACATACTATCTCGCACGGCGTGAATTTCTTCAATAGAGATGTCTTGCATTTCACCACGAAACTCGTTATCTTCGGTGAGAAATAACATACAATGGCATTCTTTGCGTTCGCGCATTGGTACGCAGGGACAATTCCAGAAAGCAGCAGCTACTTCTGCTTCTTTGTCTTCGTAGTGACGACAGGGACACAAAGGCGCACCAAGGTCATCTTTGTGCTTGGCGAGTCCTTCAATCACAACGGCTGTTACTGAAGGATCGACACAAAAGTATGTGCCGGTGCGTTTGGCGTAAGTTTGAGAAAACTGACGCATTGCCTCTAGGTTTTTATCGCTGGATTTTGATTGAGTTTCTGATGATTGCATGATATGTAATGACAGGATGTAGGCAGGTATTAAAGCATTGTATCCTAAGGCTTTTCCTTAAGAGAATCGGTTGGTAAAAAATGTCAGTGAAGAAATCTATCTCAGGGGCGATTGTAGCTGAACTTGTAGTGGTTGCTCGGTGTTGATGATTATTCCAGGGGAATTGCGATTTACGGGTGTTGCAGGTTCAGTTGATGATGGCATCCATAGCACCCAGCGGCTAGCAGGGGGTAAGGCAGTTAGTGTTACTGGGTTCTGAGTCAGCCAAATTAAGGGAAGATTGGGCGGACTCACAGCGATCGCATCTTCTCCAGCATATGTTGCGGCTAAGGTTTCTAATACTACGCGATGACCTTGCACTAATCCAGTTAAGGCTGTCCAAAGTTTCACATTTAACTGCCGTCCACTGGCATAGAAGTACAGGGATGCAGCAGCAATTACGGCTTGTTCAAAATCTTCCGGGTTCCAAACGCTGGCACTGTCAAGGCATATAATTACTTCTTGCCCTCCGGTGAAGGTCTCCAACTCGCGGACTTGGAATTGTCCTAACCGGGCGCTGGTTCGCCAGTGAATTAAGCGGGTGGGATCGCCGACTCGGTAAGGACGCAGGGTTCGCGTTACTCCTTCTGTTGCTGCCTGGGAACGGCGATCTATGCTGAGAAATTGGGGACTGGTATCTTGCCCAATTTCATCGATTAGAGGGCAATTGATCAGGGGTAAAACTGTAGGATAGACGAAGGCTGTAGCTGGAACTTGGCGATCGCGCCGACACCAAAATAATCCCAGAGGGGCAGCTGTCTTAAGTTGCACTGTCATCCACCGATAAACACCCCGTTTTTGGGCTGGTTGGTAGTAAATCCAGTGGTGAACGCTTTTCGGGGGAATAGTTTCTATCGGTGTGTGTACAGGTTTTCCGAGGACGAAGGGGAGATCGTCTTGGATTTGTAGCAGGTTTTGGGATTTGTCAACTGGATTTTCTATATCCAATTCGATTGTTAGCTCGTCACCAACACTCACTGGTTGGATGGGACGGCGGTTGACTCGCAATGACTTGAGACTTTGGGCTGGTAAAATAGCCGAGAGTCCCACTATTGCCAACATTACACCACTGATAACATACAGCCACCCTGCCATAGTGTTAGTGGCGGCTCCAAAAAAGCAGATAGCGATCGCTAAGAGTATCCCACCCGCATACGCTGGCTTTACCCAACGAGTTTCCAACCATTCCGCCATTCGATCAACGTTTTTCATCAAAAGCGCCCAATCGCTATATCACAAGCAATTTAACAAAAATCAGATTACGAATAAATAAAATTTTTTGCCCCTATCCGGGAATTTTTTACAATATTTAAGTAAATTCACGCTTTACTTAGAAAACAATTTATAGACTAGATCCATTAAACTGTGGTTTTACCAATACCATCTGACCAAGATTAGGGGTTGGGAATTGGGAATTGGAAATTGAAAAAAGTCTTACCCAGTCCCCAGCCCCCAGTCCCCAATCCCCAGCCCCTAGTTAACACCTCGCGAAAACCGGAAAAATGACACAAATCAATGATGCTGGCAAATTGAAGCCTCAGGCTCCTCCACATATGCCACCACCGCCACCCCCTCCTCAGATGCAGACAGGGCGACTACCAGAGGTCAGCAACGTTAATACTTCCATTAAACAATTGGTTAAGGAAGCGTTTCATCACAAAGCCTCTGACATTCACATTAGAGTTGGGCAAGTTACCAGATTTAGGGTTCGAGGTCAGATAACCCAATCTGAAAGTCAGATGAGGGTGACACCAGAAATCTTTGAAAGATACCTGGCAGAGATTCTGAGTCCAGTTCAGCGAAAGCAATTCGCTGAGAAAAAAGAGCTGGATACAGCGATTTTCTATCCAGGTTTCGTGCGCTGTCGGGTGAACTGCTTTGAGACTCTGATGGGCGGAGCGATGGTGCTGCGCTTAATCACTCTGGATGTCCCTTCTATTGATAGTTTAAACTTACCGCAAGTCCTCAAAGACATTGTGTCAAAACCCCAAGGACTAATCCTAGTTACAGGGCCTACGGGATCGGGGAAATCAACTACACTTGCAGCAATGATTCGTCATCTGAACGAGACGATGAATAAGCACATTGTGACAATTGAAGACCCGATTGAATTTGTTCACTCTTCGCAAAATTGCCTACTTAGTCAGCGGGAAGTCGGTTTGCATACCAATGACTTTCACGAGGCGCTACGGGCAGTTTTACGGGAAGACCCGGATGTGATTCTGATTGGGGAAATGCGCGATCGCATTACCATTGAGACAGCTTTGCAAGCATCCCAAACGGGTCACTTAGTGTTGGGGACTCTGCACACCAGAAGCGCTATCGGTGCTGTGGATCGTTTGTTAAACCTCTACAAAGCAGATGAACAGCCAGTGATGCGGATACAGATTACCCAATCTCTGATAGCTGTAGTAGCCCAACTCCTACTTCCCACCACAGATAGTCGGCGCACCGCAGTTCACGATATTTTAATTAATACACCTGCAATGCAAGATTACCTGCTCAAAGGTGAAAATGAGGAGGCATTCCGGTTAATGGAAAACGACCAGTACGACGGTATGCAGGTGATGAATCAAGCTCTCTACAATGAAATGCTGGAGGGTCGGATTACCCTTGAGGAAGCCTTGAACGCTTCCCCAGATCCCAACGATCTAGATCGCCGTATTCGTACAGGTGGGGTTGATGCTTCTAACTCCTCGACTCGCAGTTGGATGTAATCTCAGATCCCATCAACCGAAGATGATGTGACACCCCAAATAAAAAAGCCCGCACAGGCGGGCTTTTTTATGTAGCCGCAGGTTTCACCTGCGGGCTACCTGAGATAATTACCGTTTCGCCAGCTTCTTCGCCAGCTTCCGCAGACGAATGGACTTGGGCGTTACTTCCACCAATTCATCTGATCCAATGTATTCCAAGGCACGCTCCAAGCTCATATCTATTGGCGCTTGCAACTGCACTAACTCATCACCGCCAGAGGCACGGTGGTTGGTCAGCTGCTTCGCCTTGCAGACATTGAGTTCCAAGTCTTGTTGACGGTTGTGTTCACCGACAATCATGCCTTTGTAAACTTTGGTACCCGGAGTGATAAAGAACGCACCCCGATCCTCAGCATTCTTCATTGCGTAGAAGGTAGCAACGCCCTCTTCAAATGAAATTAAGACACCGTTGCGGCGAGTTTCCATATCGCTGGTGATGGGGCGATAGTCTAGGAAACTGTGGTTCATAATCCCTTCGCCACGGGTGAGGCGCATGAATTCACCCCGGAAGCCGATTAAACCACGGGCGGGAATTACAAATTCTAGTTGAGTGCGACCCGTGGCACTCATCTGCATATCTTGCATTTCGCCCTTGCGCTGTCCCAAACGTTCGATACAGCCACCGCTAGCTTCTTGGGGGACATCCAGCACCAAACATTCGTAGGGTTCGCAGGGTTGACCGCTGACTTCGCGGAAAATCACTTGCGGCTGGGAAACTTGAAATTCATAGCCTTCCCGACGCATGGTTTCAATCAAGATGCCGAGGTGGAGTTCGCCTCGACCGGAAACGAGTAATTTATCGGGAGAGTCGGTATCTTCGACACGCAGGGCGACGTTTGTTTCGAGTTCGCGGAACAGGCGATCGCGAACTTGCCGCGATGTCACCATCGTCCCTTCCTGTCCGGCAAAGGGCGAATCGTTCACCGAGAAGGTCATTTGCAAGGTAGGCTCATCCACCTTAATCAGTGGCAAAGCTTGCGGTTCGTTTGGACAGGTAATTGTCTCGCCAATGTTCGCATCGGCGAAACCAGCCACCGCCACAATATTTCCCGCAGAGGCTTCTTCCAAATCAATCCGCTTTAAGCCTTCAAAACCCATCAACTTGGAGATTTTACCTTTCACAATGGCGCTGGTTTCCGTCACCAAAGCCACTTGTTGCCCCATCCGGATTGTGCCGTTATGAATTTTTCCAATCACAATCCGACCCAGATATT
Source organism: Funiculus sociatus GB2-C1 (assembly GCF_039962115.1). Classification (NCBI taxonomy): domain Bacteria; kingdom Bacillati; phylum Cyanobacteriota; class Cyanophyceae; order Coleofasciculales; family Coleofasciculaceae; genus Funiculus; species Funiculus sociatus. The sequence goes on from NZ_JAMPKJ010000115.1 coordinate 9,353, forward strand.
CAGAATAATCCAGGGTTGTCACTTGCAGTTGTAAAGGCTTATTCGGATCGCCTACAGGTGGCGCGACATGGTGCAGAATTGCCTCAAACATGGGCTGCATATCCATGTTGTCGGATTCCAGGTCGTTTCTGGCATAACCATTGATACCGGAAGCAAACAGATAAGGGAAATCGCACTGATCGTCATCTGCGCCCAGTTCCAAAAACAGATCCAATACTTTATCAATTGCGCCGTGGGGATCAGCTTGAGGACGGTCGATTTTATTTACGACAACGATAGGGCGCAATCCCTTTTCTAGGGCTTTTTTCAGCACAAATCGTGTCTGCGGCATGGGGCCTTCATTGGCATCCACAATCAGGATACAGCCATCGACCATGCCTAACACCCGCTCGACTTCGCCGCCAAAATCGGCGTGTCCAGGGGTATCGATAATATTGATTAGGGTTTCTTTGTATCTGACGGCGGTGTTTTTCGACAAAATTGTGATGCCCCGCTCCCTCTCTAGGGCGTTGGAATCCATGACGCAATCAGGAACGTCTTCCCCTTCGCGGAAGATGCCAGATTGTTTGAGGAGGGCATCAACAAGGGTGGTTTTGCCGTGATCGACGTGGGCAATGATTGCGACGTTGCGAATGGGGAGACTCATAGGAGCGTTCCAGAGTTGGTACTGCGACTCAGTTAAATTTAAGAAGCTCTTTAACAGAATTTGTCATCTAAGAGTAATGCTGTAAAGAAGCCTTAACAATTCTAGCTTAATTGCCTCAAATATTGCTAAATAGGTTTCCGTGCAGCTCAAAGACATACTTCCCAAGAGGGGATGGAGGTAGCGATCGCTCTCAAGAAACTTGGCAGCGATCGCGTATCGGTTGAAAGCGGGGTAGAACATGGCTCAACCTACTGCACGCTCTTTCGGGAGTAGAATTACAACTTTGCCAACTAGGTAGACATAATTGAACTAAATATCTAACGTCGGTTGGAACATTGGAAACCCACGCAACATTGATATGCTTTGATGGGTAATGCTACTGTACCTATCCTAACAAATAACTATATCTATCTACTTAATAAAAAAAGATATTTTAAAAAACCTATTCTAGGTAAAAAAATTAACTTAACTGGCTTTTAACCGAAGCAGTATTACCTATGAGTTGATAGTACCTGGCAATCGGGTAAAGGTATTTTATTAGTAGTTGAGACTTTTTCCGTCTAGCCGTGGCACGCACAGCCAACCCCAGTTTTTTCCCAAATTCAAAGCTGCATAAAATTAAAACTTATGGCTCTTCAGTACTTAGTATGCTAATTCAATAATTAAAATGCCAAGTAAGTAAACATCTAATTCGGTAATTTTCAAAATTCCTAAACCCATAAGCAGAGCGTTTAATCAACTTGAGCTTATTGTTAATACCCTCAACAACACCACTCGTAGTTCGGTTGTCAAAGTAAGCAATAATTTCATC